>JAUZOH010000136.1 GCA_030706565.1 Bacteroidota bacterium
CTGAGGGGAGGTTTTCGTAATTTGTCCCATGGGGGTGGTAGGGGAATACTGGCCTTTGGTCAGCGCATAAATCTGATTGTTGAATAGCAATAAATTTACATCCAGGTTTCTCCTGATCATGTGTATCAGGTGATTACCGCCTATAGCCATGGCATCGCCATCACCGGTGGCAAGCCATACGCTCAGATGAGGATTGGCAATTTTTACCCCGGTGGCTATTGCTGTGGCACGGCCATGAATGCCATGGATGCCGTAAGTGTTGAGGTAATATGGAAGTCTTGCTGCACATCCGATTCCAGATACCATCATGAAGTTCTCTTTTCTGTATCCTATCTTGGGAAATACCTTTTCCAGAGAAGCCAGGATGGCATGGGAACCGCAGCCGGGGCACCATTTTACCATCTGGTCGCTCATGAAATCTTCTTTGGTGAGTTCTACGCTCGAACGTTCTATAGTTTGATTTTGAAACATTTTATTTTTCCTCCAGTATTTTAGTGAATTCACTTACCAGTTCTGACACGGTAAAAGGTAATCCTTGAATTTTATTATATTGCAGATATTGATATTGTGGATGAAGTGCCCTGAGGTAACCGGCAAATTGCCCTGAATTTAATTCACAGACCACAATTTTCCTGAACTTTGAAAATACCTCCGGAGTGTTTTTGGGCAGAGGCATGATATATTCAAAATTTGTGTGGCTTATTTTAAGCCCTTTCTTTTGAAGTTCCAATACAGCTGATAGAACAGCTCCTTTTGTGCTGCCCCAGCTTACAACCAGCAAATCGCCTTCATCCGGGCCGCTTATTTCCTGCAAAGGAAGACTGTCAGCTATCTTGGCTATTTTTGCAGCCCTGAAATCCACCATTTTTTGATGATTTTGTGGATCGGTGGATACATTTCCGTAAATGTCTTCTTTTTCAAGGCCACCAACGCGGTGGCGCAGGCCTTCCATACCGGGTAAAGCCCATTGCCTTACAAAAGTCTTTTCATCCCTTCTGTAAGGTTTGTATTCCGGGTCATTGGGCTGGGCAAGGGGAGGAGTAATGGCGGGCATATCTGCCATTTTCGGTATTTTGAACAATTCGGAGCCGTTGGCCAGGAAACCGTCCATCAGTATGATAACCGGAGTCATGTGCTCCATGGCCACTTTGGCGGCCTGATAAGTGGCGTAAAAACATTGTGCCGAAGAGGAAGCCGCCATAACCATCAACGGGCATTCTCCATTTCTCCCGTATAATGCCTGCAGTAAATCGGATTGTTCGGATTTTGTTGGTAATCCTGTTGAAGGCCCTCCGCGCTGTACATCAACAACCACCAGCGGCAGCTCGGTCATGACCGCCAGTCCAAGGGCTTCGCTTTTCAGCGAAAATCCCGGGCCTGATGTGGAAGTTACAGCCAGTGATCCGGCATAGCTGGCCCCGATGGCCGAACAAACACCGGCTATTTCATCTTCCGCCTGGAAAACTTTTACGCCCAGCGATTTGTGTTTGGCCAGTTCGATAATGATGTCCGTGGCAGGGGTGATGGGGTAAGAGCCTAAAAACAATGGCCTTCCCGATTTTTCTGAAGCTGCAATCAATCCCCAGGCAGCTGCCATATCTCCGGTGACATTTCTGTATCTCCCCTTTTCCATCTCTGCGGGAGGTATTTCATAAGTGGTGGGGAATAATTTGGAATCCTGGGCATATTTATAGCCGGCTTCCAGGACTTTTTTATTTAATTCGGCAATTTCCGGTTTCTTGCTGAATTTTTTGTCTAAGGTATTATAGAGAATATCGAGTTTACTGTTAAACAGGAAACTGATTATCCCCAGGGCGTACATATTCTTGCTTTTTTCTGCAACCTTATTTTCAAAATTAAGCTTTTTCCCTGTTTCCAAGGCATGCGAGGACATGGGAACCTTAATCAGGCTGTAATTTTTTAAACTTCCATCTTCCAAGGGATTGGATTGATAATTGCAACTTCCCAAAGCTTTTTCGTCGAAAGTGTCTGAATCAACTATCAGTGTGCCTCCTTTTTTTGCCCATTTCAGATTGGCTTTAAGGGAGGCAGGATTCATCGCTACCAGGATATCGCATAAATCACCGGTGGTCCTTAATTTATACCTTCCTATGTGTGCTTGAAATCCCGATACTCCTGCAATGGTGTTATGTGGAGCCCTTATTTCGGCCGGATAGTCCGGAAAAGTTGAAATATCATTTCCCGATAATGCTGCTGATTCCGAAAAAATAGTACCTGTAAGCTGCATCCCATCTCCGGAATCCCCTACAAACTTGACAACTGCCTCTTCGATCACTTTCTTTTTTGAATTTTCCATAATGATATGGTTTTACATTTTTTTACAAATCATCAATTTCTTGATTTTTATCTGATTGGTTTGCAAAGTTTGAATTAAAAATTAGATATAAATTTTCTGTAAAATTACATTTTTTTGATTGGATGGGTATTATTTCCCTGATCAGCTTTTAAAAATTGACAGAAGAAACATGAATCAAGCATCAAATATTAGTCGTAAATTTGTACCCTTAAAGCATTATTGGTTTATCATGTAATTGAAATTTAAGATGGCATTAATTAAATCGGTGAGGGGATTAACCCCGAAAATTGGAGAAAATTGTTTTTTGGCTGAAAATGCCACTGTTGTCGGAGATGTGGTGATGGGCAATGATTGTAGTGTTTGGTTTAATGCGGTTATCCGTGGAGATGTAAATTCCATCCGTATAGGGAATAAGGTAAATATCCAGGATGGGGCTGTTTTACATTGTTTGTATCAAAAATCAAAAATAGAAATTGGCAATAATGTCTCCATTGGACACAATGTGGTTATTCACGGGGCAACAATCAAAGATAACGTTCTGATCGGCATGGGGGCTATTATATTGGATCATGCTGTGGTAAACGAAAATTCTATTATAGCAGCCGGAGCAGTTGTTCTTGATAGCGCTGTCATTGAGCCTGGAAGTATATATGCAGGGGTGCCTGCTAAAAAAGTAAAAGATATCAATCAGGAACAGATCAGTGAAATGATTAATAAAATAGCCGATAATTACCTGATGTACGCCAGTTGGTTTGATAAATAAGGTCGTTAAACGGTATTTTATATAGATTCGTATAATGTTTGTAGCCAGGGAAAAGAAAAAATCAAACATTGCCGAGTATGTTTTGTATATGTGGCAAATTGAAGATATGATCCGGGCTTGTGGCCTGGATATGGAAAAAATAGACAAGTTCATTGTTTCTCAATACATTCAGCCTCCGGAGACAAAGAAAGAGATTAGAGATTGGTACAGCGGGCTTGTTCAAATGATGCAGTCCGAGCAAATTCAGGAAAAGGGACATTTGCAGTTCCTGAAAAACACGGTGAATGACATGAATGACCTGCACCTGCGTTTATTGAATAATCCGGAAGAAATTAAGTATCACGAGCTGAATGGCTGGGCCAGGGCAAATATAGAAGTTTTAAGGAAAAAATCAGGCAGGGCCGGGATGACCGATATAGAAATTTGCCTGGATGGGCTTTATGGCATGCTTATGCTTAGGCTTCAAAAAAAGACGGTTTCGGTGGAGACTTCTGAGGCAATGTCTACTTTGAGCAACCTCCTTGCTTATCTTTCATTGAAATACCGCAATGTGGAACTAGGAAAGGATGAATGTTAAGCCTGTATTCCCTTCTGCTTTAAGTTAAGCAAGATGATGATGGAAAATATATTCAAGGTGAATCATTGATATTAATTGTTAATTACAAATACATATTTTTTTAGATTTTTATATCTTCTAAAAAATTGTTATTTTTAGTAATTCAATAAGTTTTAGTGTCTCTGCTCTTAAATATATATTTTAACAATGTATTCTTATAAAATTAAATACTTCCTTTTGCTGTTGTTGACTTTTCATCAGTTCAACCTGAACAGCCAGGTACTTAGTGATGAAGAATTAACCTCAACGCCGGTGTTTTATGTTATTCCACAGGATTCTTTTTCCAGGGTATACAAGATGGAACTTGAGGATATTTCAGGCATTCCGGCCGATATTGGCAAGTTATATAATTTACAGAGTTTGAAAATTTTCAGTGATGACTGGAACTGGCTACTGGATTCAATTCCAGAGTCACTCTATCATATAGGTAATTTGCAGAAACTGGAAATTACCCACAGTCAGCTTAAAAAGCTCAGCCCGTCAATCGCTTATCTTAAAAAGCTTCGGTATCTTTCGCTTGCAGGCAATCAGCTCACCTCCCTGCCAGATGATTTGGCAGGTTTGGATCAACTGAAAGTTTTAAAAATTGACGGTAAAATTCGAAAAGTCCCTGCTTCTCCTTCCCTTCAGGAATTAACCTGCTGTCTGGATGCTATTCACCATGGACTTCCGGAAGGAATTGGAAAATTAAGCAATTTAAAAAGGCTCATTATTGATTTTCCCGATGGTACTATAGATTTTTCTGATTTGTTCAGTGAATTGCAGAAATTGCCTGAGCTTAGAAGTTTAACACTAAACCTTAGGGGGGTCAATGATTCTATATTGGAAAGCCTTTCAAAATATACCAGACTGGAAGAACTGCAGCTGGAGGAAGCGGAAATCAATACTCCTGTGATTTCTAAATTTAAGTCCCTTCGCAGACTGGAGATCGGCTATGTTTATTCTTCGCCTCTTTATCAGCCTTCTGCTGTTTTTTATGAGAGCCTTAACCAACTTCCCTCTTTGAAACAATTTTCAACAGGATACAAAACTGCCGACCTGCAGTATTATAAAAGGATTCCACTGCTTTCGCTGAAAATTGAAAATGCCCAGGACATTGAGAATATAATCCTCAGGCTTTCGACAGTTAAAGGATTGACGGGACTTTACCTGCCTGAACTCTGTGAAACAATACCTGCATCAATAAATCAGCTCAGTCAGTTAAAGGAAATCGATTTGAGTCATAATTATTTTAAAGATTACAAACAGGTTTTTAAATTACTGTCACAACTCCGCTCGCTCGAAAAAATAACCATCTCCAATGACCAGCTGGTTCAATTTCCGGATGAGGTAAAAGATTTAAAGCAATTGAAATTTTTTTATGTTATAAACCAGAAACATGGAATTTATGATCCTATTAGTCAAAGTGAACAAGGACGGCTTAAAGGACTAATACCCAATTGCCAGATTTATTTTCAAAATTAAAAATTAATAATTTTTATAATTTTTATGATAGCGCTTTAAAAAATGCTTTACTTTTACTAATGATTTGGCTGAATGTAGCCATACATCTATTAAATAAAATGTTCTAATTCTAATTTTTATGAAGAAAATAACATTCACTGAAAATGAGATAAAAGAGCTGAAACAACACTATGAAGATTTGCTTCTGGAAACGCAGAAAAAAATTCAGGAAATTCAGGGTATTCTGGATCAAATCAATGGCGAATTATCCGGAACAGAAATATCTGAAGGATTGGCTGAGGGAGAAAAGAAAGTTAAGAGCATTGTACCAAAGAGAAAGTCAGCAAAAAGTGTTTCGAAATCTGGCTTTGTCGGTGAAGCCAAGCCTGTAACGCAGAGACAACCTTTTAACCATGCTGAAGTGGATTGGAAAACCTTGGATATAAAAGAGTATATTCTCGGTGTTTTCGATGACATGGAATTTCTATATATGGAAACAACGATGATTGACAAAGTCATGATGGATTTGAAAATTTCTGCCTATAGTTATGACATGGTAAAGGAAAAAATCACTGAGGCATTTGATGCCCTTACCCAGGCTGGTGTGTTGAAAACTTTTCTGCCTAAAAAGGCTGTAGATCCATATTATGGATTAAGTGAGTGGTTTGATGAAAGTGACTCTCCTAAAGTGGAATACAGGAAGAAATTGCTTTAAACTTTTATCCCATACTAACATGTAGGATTCTTGTCTCTGAGTTAAAAACAGAGGGTTTTCTGTTTTTTATAAAATAGAATTGACTTGATTTAATAGAATTGATTTTGCTTCGTAATTAATTTTTAAATTTGCCACATAAAAGATAGTCTGTTTTGTTTAGAGATTTTTGATGATGGATTTGGAAGGACGTATCGAAGCATTTACAATACTGGGGAGTTTTTTGCGTCAATTTGCTCCCGGTAAATTAACAAAGACTGCTACTTTGAAAAGGATCAATGATTTATATTATGATCCATTTGAGCAGCTCATAAGGCAATTGTACCTTTATAATGCCTGGTTCACTGAAGAAAATGTTCGTGAATCGATTAATGCAATAAGCAATAGTCTTACTCGCGAAAAAATTGATCACTGGCTCAAGCCTTATAGCCTTCCCGGAAGAAATCCAAGCCCAAAGAAGATCGCAGTGGTTATGGCCGGTAATATTCCCTTGGTCGGTTTTCATGACATGCTTTCGGTATTGATTTCGGGGAATGTGTTTATCGGAAAAACTTCAGCAAAGGATGAAAAGCTCATAAAAGCTGTGGCTGATGTCCTTATTGCAATAAATCCGGAATTTAAAAATCATATCTTTTTTGAGGACAATCAGCTCGGCGAATTTGATGCCGTAATTGCTACAGGAAGCGATAATACATCCAGGTATTTCGAATATTACTTTGGTAAGTATCCGCATCTGATCCGAAAAAACAGGAATTCTATAGCTGTGTTGAGTGGTCAGGAAACGCAGGATAAACTGAAAGCGCTGGGGGAGGATATTTTCTTGTATTTCGGGCTGGGTTGCAGAAATGTATCCAAACTTTTTGTCCCGGCAGCTTATAATTTCAACAGCTTTTTTCAATCCATTGAACATTATCAGTACCTTTACAACCATAATAAATATGCAAATAATTATGATTATAACAAATCAGTTTATTTGTTAAACCAAACCGCCCATTTAGATAATGGTTTTGTGCTGATTAAAGAGGACAAAGGTTTTTCTTCCCCTGTGGGTACAATATTTTATGAATGCTATTCGGATAAATTAAAATTATTTGAATATTTGCAATTCAACAAAGATAAAATTCAATGTGTGGTTTCAGACAATGGTTTTGTGCAGGAGAGTATATCATTTGGAATGGCGCAAAAGCCTGAGCTATGGGATTATGCCGATTGTGTTGATACTATAAAATTTTTAATAAATTTGAATTAAAATAAGCATTTTATGATTTATAAGTTTAGGCTCATATCAGATGAATCTGATGATTTTTTCAGAGACTTTGAAATTAGGGATACTCAGACTTTTTATGATTTTCATTCCGCTATTCAGCAGGAAATGGATTATGATCCTTCACAGGTGGCTTCTTTTTTCACCACCGACAGCAAGTGGAAGAGGAAAAAGGAAATTACCATGTTTGATCCTTCTGAGGAGGGGACCCGGTCTAAGTCTTTGGTTATGGATAAGGTGAAATTATCTGATTTTATCAAAACCAGGAAAGATAAGTTGGTTTATGTTTTTGATATGCTCTCGGACAGGTCTTTTTTTATTGAACTCATTGATGGGGATGCTGCCGAGAACAAAGGCGTTGCTTATCCCGTCTGCACAGACAGCAATGGGAATCCTCCCGAACAAATAGTCATGGAGGATAAGATGGCTAAGAAGAATGATTATGCGTTCAGCGATTTTACAAACGACGAAGTGGATGAAGAGGGTGAAGAGGAAGAGGATGTTCCTGAAGATTTTGATCCCAATTCCGATTTGGGCTTAGATACGGATATCAATCTTGACGACGATTTCGAAGATGACGGCTATTCTGGTAATTTTGATGATTATTACGATTACCGGTAATTGAGATTGAATGGATAAATTGTTGATCGTTGTTCTCGGGCCTACAGGTATTGGAAAAACGGATATTGGCATAGATTTGGCCCGACATTTTAATACCGGAATTATTTCTTCTGATTCCCGCCAGATGTACAGGGAATTGAAAATAGGTACTGCAAAACCTTCAGCCCAACAATTGGCTGAAGTAAAACATTATTTTATCGACAATTTATCCATTAATGATTATTATAATGCAAGCCTCTTTGAAGTTCAGGCTTTAGAGGTTTTGGACGGACTTTTCAAAACGAATAACTGTGCTTTGTTGGTAGGGGGATCAGGATTATATATCAATGCCTTATGCCAGGGCATTGATGATTTGCCTACAATTGATCCTGCAGTGAGGCAACAACTCCTCGACAAATTTCATCTCGAGGGCATTGAAGGTTTAAGGCTGCTGCTTAAAAATTATGACCCCGAATATTACGCCCAGGCCGATTTAAAAAACCATAAGCGTATTCTAAAGGCCCTTGAGGTTACTTTAATGACCGGGAAACCTTATTCTTCTTTTCTGACCAGGGAAAGGAAAAACAGGGATTTTAAAATTATTAAAATTGGGCTGAACCGCCCCCGCGAGGAACTGTATCAGATTATTGATTTAAGGGTTGATCAGATGATAGAAGCCGGTTTGGTGGACGAAGCCCGCAAATTCTTTCCCTATAGAAATTTGAATGCACTGAATACGGTCGGTTACAAAGAATTTTTCGAATATTTTGACCATAAAATTTCCCTGGAAACTGCTATATCCCTGATTAAACGTGATAGCCGGAGATATGCCAAAAGGCAGATCTCCTGGTTTATGCGTGACAAAGATATTACCTGGTTTCATCCCTCTCAAAAAGAAGAATTATTAAATTTTATTTTATCAGTTCAAAAGCAAAATACCGTGTTGGGCATTTACAGTAGACCATCTTCTTAATTATTTACGTTTGCTTCTGCCAACTGATTTGATGAAGCAATATTTTTGCAGACTTAGCCGAATATTCCGATATTATTTTGAGCTAATGTTGGGCTAAAGCCCAATAAATATCATTAAATGATCAGGATCCGTCATTTGAAGCTGACGGCAATGAAAGATAAAAATAAAGGCCATAAAAACTGAAATTGACGGCAATGAATTAAAAATCAAGGATTGTGTCAGCTGAAGCTGACGGCAATGAAAGCTAAAATTTAGGAGTATGAAAAGCCATATCAATTTTCCAAACCTAACAGGTTTTCAAAACCCGTTAGGTTTTATCTTCAGGGACTTATTGGTGCCCCGTTAACTTGGTGAGTAAAAATAAAAAATGGAACTCAATTTCCTGAATTCCATTTTTTTGTAGTTGTAATTTTTTATCCTTTTACAATGGTCTGATTTCTGTCCGGACCTACAGAAACAACTTTAATCGGAATA
>JAUZOH010000137.1 GCA_030706565.1 Bacteroidota bacterium
CCAGCTTATCACTCAGGGAAATTTTTCTGTGAGTGATGGTTTCTATTTCCCGGGTAATCTGGTAGGCGAGATTGCTTCTTTCATCGGCAATGACAAGGGAAGAATCATGCCCGTGAATTTCTTCCAGTTTCTCACAAAGTTGTTTTGTTTTTTCTAAAACCTCAGGTTTTTTATCCCTTAAAAGTTTTGTTACATCTTTGTCTTTTTCCAGGAGTTTGATTGCTATCCATCTCAAAGGGTAGGGAAGAGGGATGGCCTGCAGCATTGTTGATAATTCGCTGATGCAGTCTTCTATTTCCTTTCCATACTTAAGAATTTTATGTTCAACTTTTTTACCTTTCAGTTCAATTACTTTATCAATGATTTTTGTCAAGCCCGAACCTTGGGAAGCAACAGTAGGAATGACAGGGGTATTGAGAATACCCTGCAATTTTTGATAGTCAATGAGGATACCTTTTTTTTTGGCCAGGTCGGTCATATTTAATACCGGAATAATTGGGCATTCCAACTCAAGAAGTTGAAGGGTAAAGATCAGATTCCGTTCAAGGTTTGTAGAATCAATGATATTGATTACACAATCGGGTCGTTGATAAATAATATATTCACGGGAAATGACTTCTTCAACCGAAAAGGTAGTTAGTGAATAAATTCCTGGTAAATCAAGTACATCTATGGTGAATCCGTGGTAGAATAAGGTTCCTTCAAACTTTTCAATTGTTTTTCCTGCCCAATTGCCGATATGCTGATGTAAGCCGGTTAAATAATTAAAAATCGCAGATTTCCCTACATTTCCCTGGCCGGCTAGTACAATATTGATTTTTTTTTCTTCATTCATCTTTGCGCCACCATTATTTTTGAAGCCAATCCCCAGCCAATAACTAATTTTGAATCGCAAACTTCAATTTGTAAAGGCCCGGAAAACAAGGCCTTTCTTACAACCTTTATTTTTGTTCCCGGAGTCAGTCCCAGGTCTGCCAGTCTTTTTGTTGCCTTTTCCCCTCCGATTACTGAAACGATGATGCCAACTTCACCTTCTTTAATTTCCGTCAATATCGTTTTGTTTTCTGCACTAATCATCTTTTATTATTTATATATGAACACATATTCAATTGTAATTTAAAAAATTATTTTTCCTCAACATGCCTTAATCCTTCTGCAAAAAGATTGTTGATGTGCAAATCGTCAAGGGAATAAAAAATTAATTTGCCGGCTTTCCTGTACCTTACCAGTTTCATATTTCTTAAAGTTTTCAACTGGTGGGATATGGCCGAGTTTGTGGTTCCAATAATGGCCGCCAGGTCATGAACGCATAATTCATTTTCCTGGCACAAAGCGTAAATTAATTTAATCCGCGTAGGATCACTCATCGCTTTAAATGTTTCGGCCAGGTAATGAAAGAATTTTTCCGGTTTCATATTGGTTTTCACCGAAAGGACTTTATCCTTTTCTACAAATTGTAATTCCGGGGATGAAGAAATATTCGTTTTTACCATTTTTATATGTGAACAGTTGTTCAAATATTGTTTGCAAATGTATAAAATTTTAAATAAAAATCCATCCTTTTAAAAGGGATCCGTAAATATTGGAAGAATTTCAAACAGTAAAACAGTTAACTGCCTTTATTTCAGTTATATAAAATGTCGGTGGTTGCTGTGATTTTTATACCTTATTATATAGGTATTAAAAGGTGCATAGTTTGATACAAAATGTAAAGGCCTGCCTGCATTTTTTTATTCTACTTCAGACATGCGGAATTTTTATGTTGTGGGCAGAAAAAAATGAACAAGGATATAAAGGAAACATAACGGTTTAACGGCCAAAAAAAAGAAGCCCGTGAATGGGCTTCTTTTTCAGTATTTTTTGTAACTATTATACAATAATTAATTCAATACCAATTTCTTCGATTGATTTGGCCATGGTATCCGAAATGCCTGAATCGGTGATGATCACATCAATCTGATCGAGGTTGCAAATTTTCCCGAATCCGCGTTTGCCAAATTTGGATGAATCAGCCAGAATAATGGTTCGCAAAGAGGCTTCAATCATCTTTTTATTCAGGAGCGCTTCTTCTATGTTTGAATTGGTAATCCCATATTCTACATCTATTCCGTCCACACCCAGGAAAAGCTTTGAACAGGTAATATCGTCAAAAAATCTGAGGGATGCTTCGCCAATAACAGACAGGGAACTTTTACGCACAAATCCTCCCAGCTGTATTACATCAATATTGCTGATATTGTTAAGTAGCGTGGATATCTTAAGGGATGCAGTAACCACCGTCAAGTACTTTTGAGGTTTTATATGCTCGGCAAAATTGTATACAGTTGATCCTGAGGCAATAATAATTGAATCGTTTTCTTCTATAAATTTACAGGCGGCTGAAGCAATTCTTTCCTTTTCATCTTTTTTCATTTTTTCCTTCAGGTGAACATCCACATCTGAGGCCAATGGATTACCCGGACTTGCACTGCCATGGGTACGATAAAGTAACTTTTTTTCTTCAAGAAATTTCAAGTCTTTTCGAACCGTAACAGTTGTTACGTCTAAATCTTTAGCAATATCTGCTACTTTGACAAAACCATTTTTCTGTAATGACTCTAAAATATATTTATGTCTTTCAGCTATACTAAGCATTTGCATTCAATTTTAAAATTATATGGTAAATATAATTATTTTTTCTATTTAATCATTTCTTTATTATTCTTTTTCTAATTAAAATGAAAGTGATTTTAAAGAAAAGAAAATATTTTCATTTTTAAGGGAATTTACTTGCAGTTTATCTGGTTTAAAGGTCAAAAAATGAGATATATAAAAATTAATATGCAGATAGGGTTAAGTTATAAAAATAGGATAAAAATTAAAATAGAATTTGTTTTATATTTATTAATAGCATATTTTTACTCCGAAAAAAAACGATAAGAGTGCAATACGAAACTATAAAACAATTAAAATGAAACGAAGTGAATTGTTGAACAAAATTTCAAGGCATAATTATATCAGTGATATCATAGTCATTGGAGGAGGGGCATCCGGATTGGGAGCAGCAGTAGATGCTGCTTCAAGGGGATTTAGTGTAATTCTGCTGGAGCAGGCTGATTTTGCCAAAGCTACTTCAAGCCGGAGCACAAAGTTGGTACATGGCGGGGTCCGTTACCTGAAACAGGGGGATGTTCAAATGGTCGTTGAAGCGCTTCATGAACGTGGCCGTTTACGGAAAAACGCCCCCCAGTTGGTCAAAGACATGCGTTTCATCATTGGAAATTATCGTTGGTGGGAAAAACCTTTTTATACGGTAGGTTTAACCTTGTATGATCTTTTGGCCGGAAGGCTGGGCCTGGGCCGTTCATTGCCACTTAGGAAAAAGACAGTCATGAAAGAAATTCCTGCCTTAAAACAAATCGGTTTGAGGGGAGGAGTAGTCTATCATGACGGACAATTTGATGATGCCCGCATGGCCATTACCCTTGCCCAGACAGCAGTTGACCACGGAGCCGTTTGTCTGAATTATGTGAAGGTTACTAAATTGTTGAAAGATGGACAGGGAAAATTGAACGGGCTAACTGCTGTGGATCAGTTAAGCGGTGAAGAATATACGGTCAAATCAAAGGTAATTATTAATGCTACCGGAGTTTTTGTAGATGATATCATGAAAATGGATATGCCTGAAGCAAAGAAAAAAGTACGTCCAAGCCAGGGGGTACATTTGGTGGTAGACAGCAAATTTCTCGGCGGAAATTCTGCACTGATGATTCCCAAAACCAAAGACGGACGTGTTCTGTTTGGGGTTCCCTGGCATAATAAAGTAGTGCTGGGTACTACCGATACTCCTTTAAATGGCGCTACCATCGAACCTCGTGCTTTGGATCAGGAGGTGGATTTTATTTTGGATCAGGCCGGGCAATATCTTGGACTGAAAATTTCACGTAAAGATGTATTGTCTGTTTTCGCAGGCCTGCGTCCTTTGGCTGCTCCTACCCACGATGATAGCAAGAAAACAAAAGAAATTTCCAGAAATCACAAGATATATGTATCTAAATCAGGTTTGTTGACTATAACCGGGGGAAAATGGACCACTTATCGTAAAATGGCCGAGGATATCGTCAATCGTGCCATAGAAATGGGCAAATTAGAAAATAAACCCTGCGTAACAAAAGAATTGAAGGTTCACGGTTATAAAAAAGATGTAGATATGGGAAAATGGGACTATGTTTACGGCAGTGACAGTGAAAAAATTCATTCCTTAATAAAAGAAGACAGCACCAATTCAGAGCTTCTTCACAAAGATTTTACTTTTACCAAGGCACATGTTATTTGGGCAGTCAGGGAAGAAATGGCCCAGTCGGTTGAAGATGTATTGGCCAGACGCGTGAGGATGCTTTTCCTGGATGCACGGGCTGCCATTGAAACAGCTCCCAGGGTTGCTTCTATTATGGCTGAAGAATTAAGTAAGGATAAGAAATGGGAAGAGAATCAAATTGATAAGTTTACTCAATTAGCTAGAAATTATATCTTAAATTAATATCATTGCAGGAAATTTTTTGCTGGAAGATAAAATCGATATTCAAATTTGAAACAAAATGATGGTAAAAAGAAAGTTTGTGATTTACGGAGTTTCCGTTGCCCTGTTTTTTTTAGGAAGTAATTTGTTCAGTACCTCAAATGTTGCTGCACAATCTCAAAAGATTTATACTTTAAATATTAATAATAACAAAGACCTTCATGATTATTTCAGCTACAAAGGTGATGGAACTATTCTGGTTAGCGGACATAGAGGTGGCAGAGAAAAAGGATATTCTGAAAACAGCCTTGAAGGATTTAAAAATGTATTAAATAGGATGCCTGCCTTTTTTGAAATTGATCCCAGGCTTACTAAAGACAGTGTCATTGTTTTGATGCATGATGCAACCCTGGATAGAACAACAACCGGGAAGGGCCGTGTTTCCAATTACACCTATGCCCAACTTCAATCTTTCCGACTAAAGGACAGGGAAGGGAATGTTACCCCTTATTCTATTCCGACTCTATCTGAGGTAATAAAATGGAGTAAGGGCAAGACGGTGGTCAATCTGGACAAAAAGGACGTTCCTATGAAAATGATTGTTGCACTGATCCGGAAATATCATGCCGAAAATCATGTAATGCTTACCGTACATACAGGTGCTGAAGCCAGGTATTATTACGACCGTTTCCCAAATATCATGTTATCTGCTTTTGCCAGAACCATAAGTGAATATGAAGATCTGGCTATTTCCGGGGTACCCTGGAGAAACATGATAGCCTATGTTGGCCCTACAATCAATTCAGGAAATCAAAAAATAGTGAATCTTTTACACCAAAAAGGAGTAAGGTGTATGGTTTCCTTTGCCCCTACTCATGATACCCTGGCAACGCCCGAGCTAAGACAAAAAGCTTATAAAGAAGAGATTGAAAAGCATCCCGATATTATCGAGTCTGACATTCCTACTGAGGTTTGGGGAGTGATGAAGTCTAAGTAAATTTTTCATTGAAGATAAACAAAAGCAATTTTATATGTCCAGAGTTGAAAAAGCATTAAAAGCAGCGAGTGATACGCGTGATCTTATTGTAGGATCCGGAGTCATTAAGGAGGTTGCCGATTTGTTCAGAAAACAATTTCCCGGGAAGAAAGCAATTGTAATAGCCGATACTACAACTTATTCAGTGGCCGGTAAAACGGTTTCAGAAAGATTAAAATCTGCAGGTATTGAACAGGAAGCTCCGTTCATATTTACCGATCCTGATCTTTATGCTGAGTATTCCTATATAGATCAATTGGTCGCTGCATTGAAAAATCATGATGCAATACCTGTAGCCGTTGGTTCGGGAACAATTAATGATTTAACAAAATTGTCTTCACATCTTGCCGGAAGGCGTTATATGTGTGTGGCAACGGCAGCATCGATGGATGGATACACCTCTTTCGGGGCTTCTATTACTGCCAATGGGGCAAAACAGACGTTTAGTTGTCCGGCTCCACAGGCTTGCCTGGCCGATATAGATATTATCAGCAAAGCTCCCGAAAAGATGACTGCTTCCGGCTATGCCGACTTGTTTGCAAAAGTTACTGCCGGGGCAGACTGGATTCTGGCCGATGCCCTTGGAGTTGAACCTGTTGACCCAACTGCCTGGAGCATTGTTCAGGATGGTTTGCAGGATGCTTTATCTGACCCGAAAGGAGTACATTCCGGAAATCCCGAGTCAATTTCTGCCTTGATTGAAGGCCTGATGCTAGGAGGATTTGCCATGCAGTGGGCTAAATCAAGCCGTCCTGCCTCCGGAGCGGAACACCAGTTTAGCCATTTGTGGAACATGGAGCATCATTTGAATCATGGAGAACACGTTTCTCACGGTTTTCAGGTGAGTATTGGCATGCTTTCCATTACAGCTTTTTATGAGCAGGTTTTAAAAACCCCCATGGAACGGCTTGATATAGATGCCTGCTGTAAAAATTGGCCTTTGCCGGAAGAATCAGATGCAGAAGCCCTGAAAATGTTTACTGGGACTGATTTCCCAAATATAGGTTTGCAGGAAACCAAGGCTAAATATATTTCCCGTGAAAAACTGGCTATTCAGCTGGCTACCCTTAAAGCAAATTGGGCAGAAATTCAGGCCCGTTTGTCTGAACAATTGTTGCCCTATGCACAAGTAAAAGAATGGCTTCAGGAAGTTGGAGCTCCTGTCGAACCTGAAGAGATTGGCATATCCCGTGGGCGTTTGCGGGAAACATTTGTCCGTTCTCAGTATATCCGCCGGCGCTTCACTGTTCTTGACCTGGCTGTACGTACAGGATATATGAATACCTGGTTGGACGGATTATTCCAGAAGGGCGGAATTTGGGAAATAAAGTAAGAATAGGAAGTTTTAATAATAAACTAAAAGCAAACAAAATGTAGGAGCCCAGGAAATTTTATCGGACTTTAAACTGAAATTATTTATAAATCAAACCTAATGAATACTAGCATCAAAAGTACCTATATGTCCATGACTCCTGAGGTAGCAAAGAAGTTTAAATACTGGCAGACCCGGACAATCATTTTCAGCATGATGGGCTATGCCATGTTTTATTTTGTACGGAAGAATTTAAGTGTGGCCATGCCGGCAATGGAAGCTGATTTAGGAATAACAAAAGCCGAACTGGGACTTTTCCTTACGCTTCATGGCTTAATATATGGAGTGTCAAAGTTTCTCAATGGATTTTTAGGAGACCGGCTAAACGCCCGTTATTTTATGATCACAGGATTAATCCTGTCTTCGGCCTGTAACATCATCTTTGGATTTAGCTCTGCAGTGGTTGTCTTTGGCATCGTATGGATGTTTAATGGCTGGTTTCAGGGGATGGGATTTCCTCCCTGTGTCCGTCTGTTGACCCATTGGATTCACCCCAAGGAATTAGCTACCAAAATGTCGGTTTGGAATACTTCACATTCCATTGGAGCAGGACTTGTAGTAATCATTTGTGGCTATGTCGTTTCTTTAGGTTGGAGGTGGTGTTTCTTTTTCCCTTCGATTATTGCTTTAGCCGGTGCGGTCGCCCTTTGGTTTGGTTTAAGGGATGTTCCGTCTTCAGTGGGTTTACCAGAGATTAATGTCAAGGGAACTGAGGAAGAAGCGGTTGAGCATAAAGAAACTTCCAGGGAGTTTAAAGAGTTCGTGCGCAAGAAAGTATTTATGAACCCCTATATGTGGGTTATAGCGATAGCCAATTTTTTCGTGTATGTCATTCGTTATGCTGTTTTAGACTGGGGCCCGACCATGTTGAGTGAATGGAAACATATTTCGATTAGTAATGCAGGATGGATGGTCGCAGCTTTTGAAGTATCCGGCATTTTGGGGATGCTGGTAGCAGGAAGGGTTACAGATAAATATTTTGGGGGAAGAGGTCCGAGGGTTTGTGTTTTCTGTATGATTTTGGCCTCTGTATTCGTTGCCCTTCTCTGGTTATTACCTTCTCCTCCTATTTGGATGGCCACAATGATATTAATGGCTGCAGGTTTTTCCATTTATGGCCCTCAGGCCCTAGTGGGGATTGCAGCAGCAAATTTGGCTACAAAGCGGGCTGCTTCATCTGCAGCTGGATTTACCGGTTTATTTGGTTATGCAAGTACTTTGGTTTCAGGATGGGGATTAGGACTTTTAGTTGATAAATGCGGTTGGGATTACGCTTTGGCTGCATTGATTGGAGCTGGTCTTATAGGAACTGTTGTATTTCTGATGGCTTGGAAGGCTAAAGCTAATGGATATGAAGATTAATAAAAAAATTATGAATTTTAAAGATATAGAACAAATGGGTATAGGTTCTTACAAATATATAGAACAGATGGGTATAAATTCTGTTTCTGAATTGAATACCCGTTTACAAAATATCCGGCATATAGCCCTGGATATGGATGGTACTATTTATAACGGGGGTACCTTGTTCAATTTTACCCTCCCCTTTTTAAAAAGAATGAAGGAAAAAGGAATAGGATATTCTTTTTTAACCAACAATTCTTCAAGAAATACGGATAATTATTTGAGCCATCTGGCCAGTATGGGCATTTTGGCCACCGATGACGAAATATATACTTCTGCACAGGCTACAATTGACTATTTAAAGGTAAATTTTCCTGATTATAAGCGCTTGTTTATTTTGGGAACTCCCAATGTGATAAGTGAATTTGAAAGGTCCGGATTTATATCTACGGTTGATGATGCCCATGATGTTCCCGATGCGGTTGTTGTATGTTTTGATATGACGCTTACCTATTCCCGCTTGTGCAGGGCTGCCTGGTGGATAAAACAAAATGTGCCTTTTATAGCCACTAATCCGGATAAGGTTTGCCCGACTGATCTGCCCGTTGTCCTGGTGGATTGTGGTTCAATTTGTTCCTGTTTAAAAAAGGCAACGGATCATGTTCCGGATGTTGTTATTGGAAAGCCAGATCCACGAATGTTGGTCGGGATCGAGCACCGTTACCAGGTTAAGTCTTCCCAGATTGCTGTGGTTGGCGACCGGATCTACACGGATTTGCAGTTGGCCTATAATGCCAAGGCATTGGGCGTGCTTGTTTTAACCGGAGAAACAAGC
>JAUZOH010000138.1 GCA_030706565.1 Bacteroidota bacterium
CCGACATAAACAGGCACTTTCCACCTGGCTTGAAACTCATCCGCATCCTTAAGCATCTGTTCCAATCGTTGTTTATTCCATAGGACACTTTCAATTACAGAGGGATAAGACAAATTAATTTTCTTCTTAGCGCTAGCCAAATCAGTTCCTGCAATGTTGAAAACTCCCTGATGCGTAAAATCCTGGGGATAGTAAAAATGAGCACTATATATGATATGCAAATCAGGCAAAGGGGACAGGTTTTTAAATCCGCTAAATAAACTGCCAGGCCCAGGTTCAAAAATAATCCAGGTATAGGGATCTATTTTTCGTATGGCCCTAACAATTGATAAAGCCAATGGCCTCCATTGCCGGGTTACCGCTGGCAATTGAGACCTGTCTAAAGGTTCATTGAGAATATCATATCCCCAAATAACATCCTTATAGGGCATTAAACGTTTTGCGATATCTGACCAAACCTTGCAAAAGGTTACTTTTAAGTCTTTACGATTCCAGAAGTCGGCCTGGTCAAAATTTTTAACATTTTGGAAGGGAGGTTGATGAAGATCTACAACGACCTTTAAACCTGACCGTTGCGCCTGTTTGATTTTTTCTTCAAGTTGGTCTAAGAATGAAGGCCATGCAGCCCAAAATTCCTTTTGCATTCTGTCTGCATATCGTGCCGGATAAATCTGTACCCTGATTACATTTGCTCCCCATGCACGTGCATCGTCACAATCTTTTTGACTGAATGCTTCATTCATCATAAACCCTCTGACAATTGAAGGAGAGGGATGTTCTTTAGAAAACAGGGAAGAATCCGGAAGCATTTTCAATGTACCATTTCTATTTTCAGAATTTACTGAAACACTATTAACAAACAGAAACAACAACAAAAATATGCTATATCCATTAATTTTTTTCATTTTTTCCATTTTTTATTCCCAACAAAATCGACGCCAGAAAAGGAAAATTGTGATGAATCATTCTTGGTATTCCTATAATATGGAGAATACATTTTAGCAGATAGAGTACCTCTGTCTGGATCGACTTCAAGTATACGGAGATATCCTCCCCCATTATCTTTCCCCTGATAGTCCTGTAATATCTGATATATGTGATTTCCATGCGCACCTGCGCTCTCAAAATGACCAGAGGAACCCAAATGGCCACATAATACCAAGCGGACGTTAGCATATTGTTTAATCAATTGATCATATATAGCCTGAGGACTTAAATTTCCATAACCGGCATTATCTTTTCCTATACTTCCCTTTCCATTTAGAAAATAATGGGTCATGACAATCACATTATAATTTGGATATTTTGAGATGATTTTACCTGCCCAGAGGATAGGTTCCTGTCTGGGGCAAAATTCCAATGTGAGCACTAACCATTTCAACCCTCCAGCCTTGAACAAGTAATAAGCATTATCACTTTTATTTTTCTCAAACCTGCCTTTTTGTGCAGTAAATCGTTTAACCGGGAAAAAGGAATTAAACTTTGAGGTTTTTCTTAAATTCTGATTTACATTCCCAGGTGCAGCACTTCCGCTGTGTTCACCAACCGCTTCAGTATCGTGATTCCCTAAGGTAATGGCATAAGGAATTTTCGCATGATCGAGTAGTTCAAAACCTTCGCTTGCCCTTTTATAATGGTCAATGTTGTTGAAATCAACGATATCACCAACATGTAAGACAATAGGAATATGCAATGAATCTTTTTTATCTGCTATCCATTGCATCTGACTTGTAAACATATCCGGATTATAATTGACTTCACATTGAGAATCAGGGATGATCACAATATTAAATTTTTGTGAAAAAGCAACCGGGGGAATAAAGGAAATGATTAAAAGAAAAATAACATTTATTTCCCATCTAAAAATTAATTTATTTTCCATAAATATTCAATATTAACGAGTTATGAATTTGCAATTTAAACCATCAATAATCTTTTATCAATAAATATTCAAATTGACGTTTTAAAAATTAATACAAGAGTATGACATTTTTGAGTTCCTTTTTTGCATCAAATATTCACAACTTGATTTTGAGACTTTAAGAATAGTTGAGAAATAAATGTTATTTTTTTAGGATTATAGATTTTTTTCAATCACTTACCCGAAACAACGCTTTTAATAACCTTCAAATAACTTCCATCAGGATCACCTTTAGTAGGCATTAAATACCCTCCTTCGCCAAGTTCATTCCAGGCATAAACCAGAACCATACGTTCCCTGGTTGTTTGTTTGGGATGTTCGTTCATCCAGTTAACAGCATCACTTAAGAAGCTATGAAACTCAGCAGGAGTACGATGAGGAAAGTACCAACCCTCTTTTGCACCGCCTATTCCATGCCCGGTTTTATCCTCCCAGGGCCGTTTATCCCATCCTACAGTAACTTCAGGTAAATAGGGCTGTTTTTCTGTTCCTATCCATTGTTTTTTGTGCGTATCGACCAATTCCTTGTAGGGATGTTCTTCGTGACCGGCGACATATCCGGGATTCATGTTATAATGTGTTCTGATATCAAAATTTTTATCTGTGGTATTTCCACAACCAGCAATTGTCAAACCAGCTAATCCATGTTTTTTGGCAACATTTTGCATCATGGCTATGTCCTCATTGTCTATCCCGGAAGTATTAAAAATAATAACCAAAGGTTTACCATTTACTTTAACATATTGAGGATCTTTAAAATATTGCATCCAAAAATCAGCTGCTTTTTCCCAGTTTTCAACCCCTTTAATCTCTGAACCCTGATGGTTGGCGACCAAGAGACAGAACTTCATCCTTTTTTTATTTTTTGCTTTCAAATAGAAATTCATACTGGAATGAAGGGTGAGCTTATTAATGCCTTCAGTATTTATTGGCCCGTTAGAATCCCTCCAATACCAACAATATGCGAAAAAGTTAATCCCATTATCGGCAGCCAAATCAATTTGTTTTTCCATAATAGCCTGAGAGTCATCTCTCCAACCCCAAACCGGTTCCCTGTCCGAAAATTCTTCAACCATCCTGCGGGTTAAATGGGTTGGCGCAGTCTTTGCCCAGGGTTCATCCGGATTATTGGCATTACTATTTTTACCAGCCCAACCGTCGAAATAGTAAGCGCCAACTATTACTTTTGTTTTTTGCTTCTTGGGACCACTATTGCTTGTCCAAGCTGACAAAACGAACAGCCCTAACGTTAAAACCATCATTGAAAATACGTTGATTACTTTTCCATAACTTATTTTTTGGGAAAAGGAAGGTTTGTTAACTAGATTTTTAATTTTTAATCGAAATAGCTCTTCAGATTTTTTCATGGTTTTGAGTTTTTATTTATTTTTTGTCTATCAATATTATATGTTTTGTTGACAATTAAAATCCTCTACTTAATCTCAATTTCGTACCATACGGTTTGATATTCCGGGCTTATATTAATTTTCGAATTGCCGTCCGAATCTTTCTCAACCGGAACTTCGCTTTTCCTTTCTCCCTGCGGATCAAGAGCATAACATTTAGTCGTTTTAGTATTAGGCGGCAAAGTAATAGAGGCCGGAATACCCTCGACATATACCTGACCTTTGCCCCAATCAGTGAGTTTAATCTGTTTGTCCGACATTTCTTTAATAACCATGCCTTTGTTTTCGATTAATCCAGTTGCAGCAAGTAAAATCCTGGATGGATGTTCTGATTGACCAAAACCGGCAGCATTCTGTGAAACAAGTGAAACAGTAGCCCAACCCAAACGGGTTTTCCCAATAGTCATTGAAACATCACCCAAACGGATTAGCCTTCCAGCCGGGAAACCGGTAAAAAGCTTGGTGTTTTTTGTATTGACCGTGAAATAACCAGCGCCAGGCTGTTCCACATTCCAGGTCAACTCATGTGTATCGCTTACAAACACCTTCTGGTCGGCTTTAACTTTTTCTACTCTTATCGGGTCGGTGCCCTGTTTCCCGGAAAAATCTACAGCAGTTTTGTGAATTAACGAAAGCCTGGAATTAAAACCTGTTGCATCGATCCCTGCACATACATTCTTAGTCAAGATTAACCTGTCAAAATAAGCCGGATAATCAATTCCTCCAATTACTGAAGACCTTGCTTCCTGCACGTCGCCTCTCAGATAAATAGCAGCACAGGCGGGGAAATGGGCCAAGATATCCGTACGGGCCACCATGCTGAAGAAATAATTATTGTTGTCGGGTTCCGGATCGGCCCGATGATTATAGGTATATTCAAATACTCCATCCCATCCCTGCAAACGTCCATAGGCACGAAGCATAGGCTGGCTTTCAGCTCCATACTGATTGGGAAAGGGATGATTATATTCGCTGACAGTATACGGCTTCCCTTGAACCCTTTGGTTAGCCAACCCCTGTATACAAGCCATTGAATTGACCATGGATTCGTTGTGGATTTCCCAATTTGTATCCACAGGGGCCGGATGGCACCAATAGGAATGGTTATCTACATAATCGAGTTGGGCCTGAACAAACGAAGGGCCATATCCTAATTGTGTTCCCGATATTACAGATTTGACCTTTAAATCATTTTTGAGATAATTATACATCCCCAACCAATATTTTTGCTCCGTGTCGACCAGAAACTGATAAAAATCCCGTAACTCTTGTTCAGGAACAAAATCATTAAGCCTGACAACAGGGACAGAACTACTTTCAATTTTGGCTGTTTTTTCAACATGATATTGGACTCCCGACCGGAACGATAAATCATCGATTTCAAATTCACCTTGATTGAAACGGGTAATTTGAATTTGTGCCTGGTCAGAATTATCGCCTGCAACAAAGGGTACAATAATTTCCTCCCAAGTGCTGTCGACTTTTATTGTTTTATGTAGACCAAGCGACCTCCAGCCATTCTGGCCATCAGCAATGGCAAAGCCCAGTACTGTTTCTTCCTTGCCTTCCGTTTTTCTTATTCTGAATGAAACCGTATAAGATTGGCCTTTTTTTACCGATACAGTTCTGAATAATTTCGGAAAGAAATCGTTTGTTCTTACTTTAACATTGATTTTAAGAACACCATCCGACGATTTTATCTTTGCTTCGGATGAACCAGTGACAAATTTCCATTTATTGCCATCCATAAGTACTGGTTTCGTAAAAGTTCCTTCCGGAACCTGCTCGCTATACAATGCAACATTTTTGTATTTCCATGCTTTATGCAATAACTCTGTCGACCGGTATTTTTTCATTAACCAATCATTCCATTGTACTCGAAATTCGGTAGAGTATGGATCAGGAAGCTGGTCTATAGTTCCTTTGAGATATTGATCGAACAGTGCATTCTCATTATTAATTTCCACCATGGCAACACAGGGATCATCGGTATAAGCCAGTCCCGTATATTGATTTTCATGAGCCAGGAGCTTCCGTGCATATTCCTTTTGCAGTTCGATCATTCTGGGTTCGAAATTATCGAGGCCCTTATCTGCCCAGGGACATTTATCCTGATTAGGAAACCCATCCCGTTCGTCCCAGAAACGGGCCACATGAAGGTTGATATCCACATAGATGCCTGCTTTTTTGAAGACAGCAATCAAATAATCAAGTTTTTCCAATTGCGACAGATCCAAATTGCGCTGTGTCCTGTTGTCGTTGGCTATTAAACCATGTTCTTTTTCATTTCTAAAATTTCCATAATTATCATCCATGTAATGTAAACGGACACAATTAATTCCGAAACGCGCAAGCCGGGCAGCTAACCGGCCGGCCTGTTCGTGGGAAAGAAAATTCGCTGGTCCGGTCAGATTGGTTGCATGAAGACGAACTGCCCCTGTATCATTGACAAAATGGCCATTTTGGACACGAATACGCCCATGTTTCCCAGCAGGAGCATCAAGTAAATGTCCCATATTGGTTACATTTTCAGGACTATCATAAGAAATAAGGAAGGGAAACAGAGGAGCAAAATCTTTCTGAGCAAATACCGGTTTACCTATTAACCCAAATAAAATTGCTAAAAAGAAAAAATATTTTTTCAACATGTTTTTTATAATCAATGTCCACTATTTTTAAAATTCAAATCTAAAAATCCGAAAATTATACCAACCTTCCCTTACTTACCTAAAACAACATGACGAATTGCCTTCAGATAGGATCCATCAGGATCTTCAGCGCAGGGTGTAATCCACCCCCCTTCGCTGTATTCATTCCATGCATAAATCATGGCCAACTTATCCTTGGTTACCTGTCCCGGATAAGCATTCATCCATTTTACCAGGCGTTGGGCATAATTTTCCAATTCTGCAGGTGTGCCCCTATCGTAATGGGGAGAAAGATTAGTTGTTCCTATTTCACAGGGACGTTTGTCCCAACCCGCAGTTATTGTCGGAATATAGAGCATATTTTGTCTATCCGTCCGAATCCATTGAGCAACATTAATGTCCATGAGCTTTTGAAATGGATAGGTTACGTCTACTCCTATTCCATCAGCTGAATGAACGTTATATACTGCCTGAATCTGAAAACCATCAGCAGCAGAGCGAGTTCCACATTCAGCAACCAGTACACCAGGGAACCCGGCGTTACGGGCAGCTTCCTGCAAATAGGTCAAACCATCCTTGTCAGCACCCAAAGGTGAAAATATGATTACCAAAGGTTTGCCATCAACGAGCAGATAACGCGGATGCTTGAAATAAGTCTTGATCCAATAGTTAGCAGCCTGTTTCCAGGCATCTGTTCCTACAATCTCTGATCCGGTATGATTGGCAACAAGCAAACAAAACTGCATTTTTGTATTGTTTTTAGCAACCATAAACATTTGAAGGGAACTATTTTTAGAATCCTTCAATATTTCATCCACATTGATAGGCAGCTTAGTGTCATGCCAGTACCAGTCGAATGCGAAGTAGGATATTCCATTTTCTGACGCAAGGTTTATCTGCTTTTCCATGATTTCCATAGTGTCATCGCGCCATCCCCAAATTGGTTTGCGTCCCGAGAAGTCGGTACCCAGTAATTTCACGTAATGAGATGGCATACCCTTTGCCCATGCATTTGCAGTTGTTCCATCATCGTAGGGACATTTACCAGCCCATCCATCAAAATAATAGGCACCCAGTTTTATGGAGGGCGCCTGAGTAATATTATCCGATTTACATCCTCCTATGAGAACCAACACAGTAAATAAAAACAGATTAATATAACCTTCATTCTTAATTCTTTTGCATTCAAACATTCGATGAAAAAAGTCAAACAAAAAACCATTAAAACTCCTATAGTACTTTTTTACTTTCATCATTCATTCAATTAAATTTCTTATTGAGTAACCAGATTCTTTGGATTGATTAACATTCATTTTGAACACTTCAAACAGACATTAATTCCATTTTCAATAACTATTGATTTATAATTATAAATCAATAATTTATGTTATCCGATAAAGCAAAATTCCCCATATCATTATGATTCAGAATAATTAATTACTTTTCCGCTAATAATATTAAAAATGGCCCCGGCTGATTATAGAAATTTTGTCAGTATATTATTTTCTATTTTTTAATTTCGTTTTTTTCTTTATTCCACGATCAAAAACAACATGTCGAATTGCTTTTAGGTAAGCACCATCAGGATCGTCACGGCATGGTACTAACCAGCCTCCTTCACCAATCTCATTCCATGCATAAACCATTCCTATCCGATCCTTGGTTATTTGTTTTGGATTAGCATCCATCCAATCAACCATACGTCGCAGATAAAGTTCAAATTCATTAGCTGTTCCCCTTGCAAAATGGGGAGAAAGTCCTGCTCCCTGCCCCAAACCTTCACCATTTTTTGCTTCCCACGGACGTCTGTCCCAGCCCTGAGTAGCTGTAGGGATATAAAGCATATTGGGCCTGTCCGTTCTGTTCCACATGGCCACGTTCAAGTCGACTAAAGTTTTGTAAGGATAAATTTCTTCAACTCCCAATCCTTCCCTGGAGTGCACATTATATATAGTTTGTACCTGGAACCCATCGTCAGGTTTGCAATTACCGCATCCTGCCACCAGCACACCAGGAAATCCAGCTTTACGTGCTGCATCCTGAAGATAAGCCAAACCATTTTTGTCGGCCCCCTTAGTTGAAAAGATAATAATCAACGGCTTACCATCGACAAGCAGATAACGGGGATGCTTAAAATAATTTTTTATCCAAAAATCAACCGCTTGTTTCCAGGCATCCTGCCCCACTATTTCATATCCTGCATGGTTAGCCACCAATAAACAGAATTGCATTCTTTTGTTATTCTTGGCATTCATGAACATCTTCATGGGTTGATGAAGTGGATTATTTTCTATTTTATTAACATTAATTGGTCCTTTGTTATCCTGAAAGTACCAACAGTATGCAAAGAATGCCAAACCATTATCAGCAGCAAGATCAATCTGTCTCGACATGATTTCCGGGGAATCCTCACGCCAACCCCATATTGGGGTACGTCCATTAAATTCTGTCGCCAATTTCTTGGTAAAATGTGTCGGCATGCCTTTAGCCCATGCATGCTCTGGTTTACCATCGTCATATACAGATTTGCCTCCCCATCCGGCAAAATAATATGCCCCAAGTTTAATTACAGGTCTTGTCTTCTGGGCTATTGCGTTTGATGACCCAATAGCCATAATCAACATAATTAAAAGAATAGACTTTGTGTACAAATTTTTTAATAAGAAAAGATAAGTTGACATTCTATAAAAGGGAGCAGATATTACATGTTTAGAATTAATCCCGTACCTCTGTCTGAAAATAATTAATTCTGATTTTTTTTTATAGAAAGAATAGGAGTTAAATCGATTTTTTAAGGCAGAAAAAAAGTAGGTTTGTAGTAGTTTCATGGCTAACAAGTATAATTAGAGGAATATTTTTCATCAATATTCTCATTATTGATATTCAGTTTATCCGAAATTTCAACAATGAAAAAATCCTTCACTTCATATCAACTAAATGAATGATAATGAAAAAAAGAATGGAATTAAGAATTTAATTGAGGATTTGCTTAACAACAAATCCTCAATTAAAAAA
>JAUZOH010000139.1 GCA_030706565.1 Bacteroidota bacterium
AACAAAGTTCAAATTCACCTTGTGGACCTGACCTTTAAAGTTTTTTCCGTTTTTTCTCTTCCCGAATTAATGATTTAAGGTTAATTATTTTCATTCTTTTATAAAAAAAGACAATGCATTTGAAGTTTTTTACATGTTTTATGCTTTGTTTTAATGGCATATATCATGATACATTCTTTAAAGAATTCACAGATAAAATTAAACTATGATTATACCTTAAAAAATAGACAAAAAATTTCGATGATGGACAAAATAACTTTTTATGAAGAATTCAGAACATATTTAATCCAGGATATTCCGGGGTAAAACAATTCCGATAAAGACCTAACCGGCAACCTTTTAAGAATTGCCGGTTAAGTCTAGAAAACATCAGCTTGCAACATCATTTAATATTCTGATTTATACCCCATTTCATATTAGGTACATCTCCCAGCCAAAGTTCAAGTACCCCACCTTCAGTAAATTCCGAATTTGATAGTAAA
The DNA here is from genome assembly GCA_030706565.1 of Bacteroidota bacterium. Taxonomy (NCBI): domain Bacteria; kingdom Pseudomonadati; phylum Bacteroidota; species Bacteroidota bacterium. The sequence goes on from JAUZOH010000139.1 coordinate 483, forward strand.
AATGAATTGAAGTCTGTCCCATTTAATTTTGCTTTTTGGATATAATAATTTTGAGAGGAGTTATTATGGGTAATGATTTTAAATTCTTTTCCATGATAATAGGATGTATCTAATTTTATACATACCTCATCAAAAACAGGACTGGTAATTTCATAAGAAGGATTGATTTCAGAACCCCCGTTGATGGAAAACAAGCCCATAGACATCAGTGCACTTAATGCGCCCATCTGCCCCTGATCTTCGTCACAACCGCCATATCCCTTATCCGGAGTTATCCCCCCATAGGAGCGTTCACCGACCTGTCTTACCCAATATTGGGTCTTCCAAGGTTGTCTTGCAAAAGCAAACACATGTGCAGATGACAATCCCGGTTCATTCGAATAATTCACATACTGATTAAAGAAATTAGAATTTTGGGCTTTACAAAAGGCAAAGTCCAACTTTGCGCACAAAGAATCATTCCCGCCCATTAAGGCAGACAAATGGGAAAGATCGTGAGATACGCCAAAGGTAGCCTGCCATGAATCAGATTCGACAAAACCCTTCCCGTCAAACGGATTTGTACTTGTCCATTCTCCCTTTTCATTCTTAGGCAGGATCAGTTTCAAATCCCTATTAAATAATTTGTCCCAACCTTTTGAACGCCTCAGGAAATATAGAGCATCCTTTTTCTTTCCAAGTTTCTCAGCCATTTGGGATAAAGCCCAATCTTCAAATGACCATTGTATCGTGTAACCTGCTTGTTCAGGTGCATATCCATTCTTTATATAAAATCTCATTTTATCATCCTCATTGAATGACATCATGCCTCCCGGAAGATGATTCCGTTTCATCGCAGCATATCCCTGGGCAATATCCCATTTTTTACAAATCCCCCTTTGAAAAGCACTGGTAATTAGCGATGTAGCCGGACAACCGGACATAATGTATGAATACCCTCCGAGGTTTGGCCCCCTTGGAAGCAGTCCTCCGTTTTCCGAATATTGAATAAGAGAAGCCGAGAAATCATCCAAAACTTGTGGATAAGCCAGTCCCCACAATGTGTTTAGATTCCACATAGTCAACCAGAATGCATCGGAATTATACATATTGAATCTGAGCTTCCCATTTTTTTCTTTGGGAATTGTTTTTAGCTTGAAAACTGCATTATACTTGAACTGACAACGGTTACCTTCTGTAAACCTCACTCCATGAGTTAAATCAGGATAATCCCCATTAATATCATTGATTTTATGACGGCCTAAAAGCACATGCCACAAATCGGTATAAAACTTAATGCGCTGACTGACTGTTCCACCTTTAACAGCTATCTTTCCAAGCCATTCGTTCCATTCATTCCGGGAAGCATCGCGGACATCATTAAAATCCCAGGACGGACATTCCGAATCCATATTCAGTCGGGCATTCCCTATACTCGTAAAAGAAACGGAAGCTTTAAGCTGGAGCAAGTCCCCGTTCTGAACAATATAATTAAGCTTCACGCCCCCATCTTCACTGTCCTGAGTTTCCGTATTTTTATATATTTCTTGTTTATCCCAACCGTCCATGGAGACGAAAGGTTTGTCAAAACGTACAATAAAATAAATCCTGACATTCTGAGGGCCACCCCAAAGCCGGTCGGTACTTAAAAAAGATCCTTCAATCTCCGAATTGCTCACTTTCCGTATTTTACAATCCCTCATGACTGAATTTCCAAGTTTCCCGCCCAGAGAAACAATCACAGCAGCTTTGCCAGGTTTCACAAAACGATAACGATAAAAGCTGACCCGGTCGGTAGATGTTTGCTCTACCCATATCCTGTGGGTTTTTAAAAACAGGCGGTGATAGGCAGGCTGCACAATCTCATCATCATGCGAATAAGCAGATTTCCAACCCATCATTCCATCACAGGGATTTATATCTCCTCCAACAGGCATAATATCCAAACCCGATTCCATCCAGCAATGCAGTTGTGAAAAACCCAGGATATAGTTTCCGTCATAATTATATCCACCGCCACCCTGGTTTTTATTTCTGGTTACCGGCGCTGCTCCTATCATGCCATAGGGTTGGTTCCCGGTGATCGAATAGAAAAACCGTCCGGGAATTGTTTCAATATAAGGATCCACCCAGGAAACGTAATCAGAATATCCTTCAGGTGATGAAAAAACCTCAATTTCAGAGAATCCTACATTTTTGCCATCAGCATCAATGGTCACAAACCTCAACCTGCTTAATTGTGTAGAAGGAAACTGAATAACCCTGGGCGAACCATCATTTGGGATATTATATACTTCCAGGCGGAAGCCATGATCCCCTTCAATTCTGACTCCTGCATTGTGATCAGATTCATTGGGCCGGTCATACAAAATAATCTTATTTATCCATCTGGGTGTATTCCACGCCAATTCAATCCATGGATAGGACATTTTACCCCAGTAATCCACATTCCCTTTGGAAGCCCATTCGCCTACCCCATCGGCCCCTATTATTCCATCTATCACTTTGTATGCATTATAATCCGCACTCAATTCACTGGATGCCCTTACTTTAGCAAAAGGAGCAATATTATTGGGATTCGAATGAACCTCATAAGCCCCTGTAATAAAAATCAATAAGAATAATATCTTTTTAGCCATCATTTTTTCTGTTTCCCCGTTTTAATCTTATTTGTATTTATTTGTATCAACAATATATAATTTAAACAAGATTATTTCTGAATCGATAAAGAAGGCGGAGGAGTGGAGTTTTGTCCCCATCCATGATAAACAGCCCCCATTTCCAATTCAAGTTTGCCCCCGTCTTTTATATCTTCATGACGGAACCACGTATTATTAAGGGGTTTGCCATTAAGTTTGGCAGATTGGATATATCTGTTTGTATCTGAAACGTTATGTGCAATTACTAAAAACTTTTTCCCGTGTTCCAGTGAAATTTCAGCATTTCTAAAAATGGGAGAGCCAATAAGATAAACATCCTGACCTGCAACCGGATAGAATCCCAATGCGCCCCAGATATACCATGAGGTCATGCAACCGGAATCATCACTTCCCGGAAGTCCTCCACGGGTGGTATTATAATCTTCCTTTAATATTTTCCTGACCCTATCGGCCACTTTATCAGGTCGCCCGATATAATCATATAAATAAGGAAATTCAATATCCGGTTCGTTGGTCTGGGTGTAATAATTACCGTCAAAAAGTAAATCAAGTTTTTTGAGGAATTCGTCTTTACCACCCATTCGGTCAATCAAACCTTGCATATCATGAGGTACTGAAAAAGCATACTGATATGGAGTTCCTTCGTAAAAATAACCGCCCTGATAATGCTGCAGCCTGAAATCAGGGCGAAAACCATCAGCCCAAATCCCATCTTTTGTTTTTGCCCAAAAAAATCTTTGTTCAGGATAAAACAGGTTATAACAATTTAAAGAATACCTGAAATACCTTTCCTCATCAGCTTTCTGATTAAGCGTTTTGGCAACCTGACCGATGCAAAAATCGTCATAAGCGTATTCCAGGGTATATGATGTTCCACACCGGATATCAGAAGGGCAAAAGCCCAGTTCCTGATATTCCTTATGCCGCCCATAGATGCCGACCTTATCAGATTTTTTCTCAGCATTGTCCTTCATGGCTTTAAAAGCATAGGAATAATCGAAACCTCCCAGATCCTTAACAATGGCATCAGCCAATAAAACATCAGCATTTGTACCTCCCTGCTGCATGGCATAATGTCCGGTAATCCAGGCATCCGGGATCCACCCGTTATGCCTGTAAATATCCAGCAGACTTCTGATAATACGCCGTTCCTGATCAGGAGCAATAAGCAGGTACAAGGGATTGGCGGTCCGGTAGGTATCCCAGATACAATAATACTCCCAAAATGCAGGTTCGCCGGATTGCCATTTGGGATTTTCTCCGGTAATATCAGTAGGCATGATAAAAACCCTATAGAGGGAAGTATAAAAAATGGTCCTTTCGGAATCGCTTCCGCCCTGAACCTTAATCCGCGTCAGATAACTTTCCCATTTCTTTTCAGCTCTTTCTTTAATCTGATTAAAATTCCAATGGGGAATCTGCTCATCCAGGTTTTCTTTTGCTTTTTCAATGCCCAACGGAGAAATTCCTACTTTTAAACAAACAATTTCGTTTTGATGAGTTGAAAATGAAAAAAAGACGCCGCCATCTTTCCCTTCAAGAATTTTCCTGGAAACCGAAACAGTATCTCCATTCCATATACCTATAGCCTCAGCATCCCTGTTCAATTCCGCATAAAAATAAACCCTGTAGGGATATCCATGTCCCCAACTCCCCGCACATTCGCCATAACCTTCAACAGAATGATTATTAACAAAAATCGCCCGGGTTTGAATGTTTCTTAAATATTGCCCGTTTTTTTTAATCATACTGCCCACATCAATAAGAATATGTGATTCTTTTGAAGAAGGAAATGTATACCGGTGAAATCCCACTTCTTGGCTCTGAGTCAGTTCGACTTTAATATGATAACGGTTCAAAGTAGTACGGTAATAGCCGGCAGAAGCGAATTCGTCCGATTTATCAGACGCATTATCCGTGACGTTTAATTCGTCGGTTGTGGGCAGAACAGAAATATTCCCATACTGTCCATTTCCACCGGTTCCGCTGACATGAGTGTGGCTAAAGCCTTTTATTGGCTTATCAGATAAATAGCCGGTTGTTGGGTGAGGAACTGGGACATCCGGCCCTAAACGTACAAAACTAAAAGGCAAAGAAGTACCGGGCAATACATTCCCGTCATTTTCAACACCTATGAAAGGATCTACCCATCTAAACAAAAATTTATTTTTAACAGGAGGATTTTCCGGAGTCCTGGTTTTTATAAGCCCCAACCGCTGAAAATTATTCTTAAAACCAAAAGCAAAAGACGCCTTCTGAATATTTTCTTTCCGATTAAGCTTATTTAAAGAAGAATTTGCCTTGGAAACAAAACAAGACAGGAATATGATGATTAAAAATTCTATATGAAATTTAACCGGGTAGATTTTATTTTCCATCATGTTAATGAAGTTTTATAAAAAATCATTTGGCAAAAAAACAAATCGGATCAGATCTATTTCATCTGATATTTATTTAAACTTCTGTATTTTAACTATTTAAATATTTAATATTCCCGATAGAGAATATAAGCAAACTAGACCGGGACAGGATTGAAGGAAACCGACAAAAAATAAAAGATGGACAAATCAACTTTCCAACAAGGATAAATCGTATGATTTTCTAAAATATGAGGGCCAGCCTGGCAAAACCTTTTGGCATATATTTCAAAAATTGTTCTTCAATTAATTCCAAACAAATTTCAGGTATAAATTTTCAAACAGGTTGGCCCTCAGCTTATGCAGAAATATTTAATTAATTCTAAATAAACTTATTGTTAATCGATTTTTTCCCAAGCAGAAATATTGAATAATTTTTTTCTGAAATTACCTGAACGTTTGACCAGCCCTTTCTTTCCATTCCAGGATAAGTCCAACCAGTTGTAATTTCCTTTTTCAAAATTAAAAGTAAAACCGTCGTCTTCAAACAAACGCATATCATTTGCAGGCTTCCCATATACTTTACAGTTAACTTCAAAAACAGTTTCCGGGGTTATAAATTCGACGGGTTTAGCCAAGGGAAGTATAGTTCCCTCTTTAATAAACATAGGGATTTGGTCAAGCGTCATCTGTATGGTGTATTTCTTTCCCCCCTCATATTTTTTATTCGTATTGAAATCATACCAAATTCCTTTGGGGAAATAGACTTCACGTTCTGAAACGCCCTCAATAAAGGGAGCACACATAATATTATCCCCCATCATGTATTGTTTATCGAGTCTCCATACTTCCGGATCATCCGGATAATCGACCACCAAAGCCCTGAATGGCGGGGTCCCTTCATAATGATATTTTGCAAAAGCCGCATAAAGATATGGGATTAAGCGCATTCTCAGTTCCACCAATTTCCGTACTTTCTGTTCAATCTGTTTATAATCTGGTAAAAATTCGCCATTATTATTTTTAGACCGGTCAAACTGGAACCAGGGTAAATTTTTCAAGAACCAACAATCTACTGACATATGAGAGGACATCAATGAATTTTGCATTCTGCGGATTAAATCATCAACCGATTTAGTTTGACGGACTTCCGGAGACCAGTTCACTCCGGCAAAACCGGAATTTGTCACCATAGTCACATAGTCAAAGGGACTGTACATATCCGAATATAAAGCCGAACAGTAAGGGGAGGCAAAAAGATATGAAGCCCTTGCTTCAAGAAAGGTTCGCTTATTTTCTTTTTTGAATTCGTTCCAAAGTGTTTTTTGATAAAGCAGGCCAAATATTTGCCTCATCTGTTCCCCATCAACTCCGGAAGGGAATTTTGCGATATCCGGGAAGCTCCATTCTCCATGTGCTTCATCATAATAGGCAGCATCGCATTCATCAAGTTTAAAAGCAGATATCCCTTTCTTAATCAAATTATTCCTGTGGTATTCGCCGAATATTCTTCTTGCCTGAGGCATTATAAAATCAGGTACAGCGCCCTTCCAAACGGCAAAATCTCCGGAATAGGGAACTATTGAATCAAATATAGGAGAGGTAGGATGTACATAAGCATGTTCCCATAAATTTAATTTATAGTTCATCCCCTGAATTACATTTAAAATACTGTCGGGATTTGGATAATTCCTTTTGTTCCATGCATACGAACAGGAATAAGAAGAAGACTGCCAACCCGGTTCTAAACCGAACATATCACAGGGAATCTTATTCTCCCTAAAGTACCTGGTAAAGTTAATGACCTCTTTATAGGTAAAATCTGTTTTTGCGCGGTACTTGAACCCCAAGCCCCAAATAGGTGGAATTCCGCCCCCTCCTGAAAAAAGGTTATAACGTTCAATGACATTCTTTAAAGTAGGGCCATCAAAAATAATCATTTCCATACCCTGAGCCCCATCTACAAGAACTTCCACCTCATCTGACGATTTATAATTTCTATTGTAAAGATCTTCTATTGAAGCTGAAGCTTTACTTCCGCCACCCACAAAATGTTTTAAAGCTACCGTTTGATCCAGTTTGTGTTGAGACCCCATGTAAAAAGTCACATAGCGTGAGGTATTTATTAATACTCCATACCCCTTTGAAGAAATATAAAAAGGCATGGGCGCATGACTAAACCCGAGATCGCCCAAGGGTGAAGGATGATAATCCCCAGAACTGCCAGAAACCCCACTGCTTGTTCTTATTTCCCTACGACAGGCACTTTGTTCAAATGTATTTATCTGTAAGCCGAAACCATAGATTTTTTCTGATTTATCTATTTTAAATTCAGCCACGGTTCCTTTGGAAATCCGGCTGAATTTAATTTCATCTACAGGGAAAGGAGCCTTTTCCTGATCAGGCATCTTTGTCAAAGCTGCTGAAGCAGCTTCCTTGAAGTCAGTCGGCCTGTACTTCTCAGGTGAGCCATAAGAGACTTTCCATACTCCTGGAGCAATTTTTGTTACTTCCTGGGCATTGGCGTAAACCATCACAACCCATGACAACAGCAGAACAGAAAAAATATTCCGAATTTTATTCATCTTACTTATCCTTTTATAGACTCGACATTGTGCATTCATCATAATTTACTGACTGATCTTCAGGAAAGCCACACCATGATAGGGAACATCTATTTCAAAATTATTTTCAAATTCTCCTAGATCTTTTTGCCGCCATACATCCCTTACTTTATATTTTCCTTTAATTCCCAGTTCTGATGGATTAATCAACATTTTCTGAGTAGTTTTAACATCTGAAGAATTCCAGAAAAAATAATTACTTACCTCCGATTTTTTATTCGTTTCCTTTGGATAATTAAACAATCCTACAGCTTTTTCATGATCAGCCAGATCCTTCAGCAGGATTAATCCATGTTCATCGTTTTTAATTATTTTAGCCTGATGGCCAAGCGTATCCTGGTCGATATCAATAACCTCGTTATTGCACAATACATTTAAGGTAAAAGGATCCAATTTTGCCATGTCACCGCTAAAAAACAAAGGGGCTGCCATTAACGACCACATGGACATATAGGCATATTGTTCATTTGGAGTAAGCACTGTCTTCTTGCTTTGATTGCCGCTGCCTATATAACCGATCAGAATATAATCAGGATCATTCCATGCTCCCGGATGCGCATATTCCCAATGTTCAGCATTGCTAAGACCAATCAAATAAAATCCGGGCAAATTATTGGTATTGGCTGCAGCGCCCAAATCATCGGTGGTTCTCCAGGAGTTTCCTACTTCTCCTCCCCATTTCCAGACCTGCCCCATACCATATTGACAAAGATTAAAGACCACATCCCGTTTTAATTTACGCACTTCGTTCCACATCAATTTATAAGGAGCCTGCATATCCTCAACAGTTTTGGAAGGTTC
>JAUZOH010000140.1 GCA_030706565.1 Bacteroidota bacterium
AAAGGTATTCCTTTTGATATCTGTTACTCTATCGAGGAAAATGAATTTAGAGGAAATACCACCCTTCAGCTTAGAATCAAGGATATGAAATTTTCCTGATGCCCGTCCGTTTTTAGTTGCAAAATAATTTTTCCTGAAAAACAGTATCCCCATTTTCTCTGTTGTCGAAGCAATTAATACTTCTTTTTAAATTGAGGGTACAATGACGTAATTGAATTGGATTTATTCATAAATAAATCCTACGGGTTTACTATACGAGCAATTATCGGGACAACTCCTACGGGGTTTAATTATGTCCTGCCTTTCTTTCCCCCGGATAAATCCGGGGGTTATGCACAGGTAGCCCTACGGGCTTGGTTATATATGGATTCAATGCAGAAAATCAATAATATCGTTTTAGGGAAAGTTTTAGATTATCTTCTGCATAATCCCCATTCTTTGGGGTAAAAAAATAGCGCAGAAAGAAAAGGGTCTGCGCTAATTCTTAAATACGTGGGATTTGAATTCCCCATTCTTATCTTTTTCTATAGCCCTGTTGTTTGGCCATTTCTTCCAAACGGGCCTGAAACTTGGATTTCTTTACGGGTTTCTTTTTATTTTCGTGTAATTTCTTCAGAACTTCTTCATCATTTACGTAATGTTTGAATAATGCATTCATTCCAAATGAAATGATGTTTACAAGAAAATAATAGTAGGTCAACGCAGCAGAGAAGCTGTTAAACATGAACATAAACATGACAGGCATAATGTACATCATGGTTTTCATACCTGGCATCTGACTGCTCTGCGCATTATCCTGATCATTAATCTTGATGGAAATTATAGTGGTAACTGTCATCAAAATGGTGAATAAACTCACATGATCGCCATAAAATGGTATGCTAAATGGCAGATTGAGGATAGAATCATAAGTCGACAAATCTTTAGCCCACAGGAACGACTGATGTCTCAACTCTATAGATGTCGGGAAAAACCGGAACATGGCAATCAGGATAGGCATTTGGAGCAAGGCAGGCAAACATCCGCCCATAGGACTTACACCTACTTTCTTGTACAAAGCCATTGTAGCCTGTTGACGTTCCATAGCCTTTTCCTTGGGGTATTTGGCATTTATCTCATCAATCTGAGGTTTCAAAACCCTCATTTTTGCTGTGGATAGATAAGATTTGTATGTCAACGGGAACAAGATCATTTTAATAATGATGGTCAGAATCAAAATGATTATTCCGTATGAACCGATGAAGGTGCCCAGGAAGTTGAAAATCGGGATAATACCAAAACGGTTTATCCACTTGATTATGTTTTTACCTAAGGTAACCAATTCTTCCAAGTCGAGATGATATTGCCTTAATGTTTTGTAATGGTTTGGCCCGAAGTAGAAGGATAACGGAATAGATACCTTATCTTGGTTATTAAACGGGATTCCAATTTCTGACCTGAATCTCTTTAAATATTTTGACTGATCCTTTAAGGTTTCTGCTTTTACTGTGGCATTTGTAAAATAATCATTTGCAATCAGCACAGAAGAAAAGAACTGTTGTTTGTATGCCAGCCATTTGAGCTTTGTAAGATCTTTTGATTCTGCTCCTTTGCTCGAACGGGGATTAAAATAATCCACTTCGTCCTGAAAGAACTTATAGTAAAGTGTCGTATAGTTGCTTTCGTTTTGGGCTCCTTTTTCAAGCCGTGGAACAAACACATCCCATTTCAAATCCAGGGTATTTTGATTCGCCGGGAATACTTTGTTCATTCCCTGCAGGTTGATTTTAAAATTAACCATATAGGAATTGGGTGCAAGGGAGTAAACGTATTCAATGTAACGGCTTTTGGTACTATCCGCATACAAACGCATTTTTACCTCACGGGAGGTTTGGGTGACTACCTGGTTTTTCTCTGTGGTAGTAGGAGTAAAGAACAGTTGATTGGTCGAAATGGAACGGTTTTGAGCAAAGAAATTAAGCCCAAATGTGGTGGAATCCCCATTAAATAAAACCAGCGGCAAATTATCGTAGGTGCTGTATTTCTTTAACTGTGCGGAATATATCCTTCCCCCTTTTGAAGAAATGACAAGTTTTACTAAATTGTTTTCGAGGGAAACATATGATTTCTCGCCTTCAGCAGCCTGTGCAAAACCTCCGTATAAACTTTGAAGATCTTGTTTTTTTGTGGAATCTTTCTGCGTTGCCAGTGCCGCTGCTTTTGCGCTTTGTCCCTGAATATTCTTTTGGGCTTCCTGAATCCTTACTTTTTCTATTGAATCCTGCTGGCGTTTGGCCAATTCCAGCTGTTGTTTGCTCGGTTTGCTTAAATAACCAAAAAATATTAAAATGAGGGTAATCAGAATAATCCCAATTACTGAATTTCTATCCATACTAAAATTTCTCTCTAAAATTATAAATAAAACAACAACACTATATTAAAATTGCATGATCTTCATTAACTCAAAGTTGCTTTTACAAATTCGACAAAAAGCGGATGGGGTTTAACTACTGTACTGCTGTATTCGGGATGAAATTGAACACCCACAAACCATTTGTGTTTTGGTATTTCAATGATTTCAACCAATCCTGTATCAGGATTAACCCCTGCAGCGATCATACCTGCTTTTTCGAAATCTTCAAGGTATTGGCTGTTGAATTCGTAGCGATGCCTGTGTCTTTCCTGAATTTCATTTTTATTGTATGCCTGAAAGGCTTTTGTATCTTTTCTGATCACACAGGGATATGCTCCTAACCGCATAGTTCCTCCTTTTTCCACAACCTCTTTTTGCTCTTCCATCAGGTCGATAACCGGATGAGTCGTTAAACGGTCAATCTCTGTGGAATGGGCATCTTCGTAGCCGAGTACATTACGGGCAAATTCAATGACGGCACATTGCATCCCCAGGCAAATACCCAAAAATGGGATATTGTTTTCGCGCGCATATTGTGCTGCAAGTATTTTACCGTCTATCCCCCGGCTTCCAAAACCAGGAGCAACCAATATCCCTTTGAATTCTTTAAGGATTTCCTGGTAGTTTTCCCTGTTTATTTTTTCTGATTGTATCCTGACCACATTTACCTTGCAATCATTTTCTGCTCCGGCATGAATGAATGATTCGGCAATACTTTTATAGGCATCCGGAAGTTCAACATATTTGCCCACCAAAGCGATTTTAACTTCGCTTTTGGGATTTTTAACCTTTGTTACAAACTGGCGCCATGCTTTTAAGGCAGCAGGTTCACCTTCGGGCAGGCCCAATTTGCGGATCACTGTTGAATCCAGTTGCTCCTTTTGCATGATGAGCGGAACCTCATAAATGGTAGGCGCATCAATGGATTCAACAACCGAATGGATATCCACGTTGCAAAACAATGCTACTTTTTTGCGTACATCGGCCGTAAGGGTTTTCTCTGTCCTTAATATAACAATATCAGGTTGTATCCCATTTTCAAGTAATTCTTTGACGGAATGCTGGGTGGGTTTGGTCTTTAATTCCCCTGAAGCTTTAAGAAAAGGGACTAATGTCAGATGTATCATCACACAGTTGGATGGGCCCAATTCCCATTTCAACTGACGGACAGCTTCAATATAGGGCAGGGATTCTATATCACCTACTGTCCCTCCAATTTCGGTGATGACAATATCGAATTTGTTTTTGGCTCCAAGAAGTTTGATCCTTCTTTTTATTTCATCGGTCACATGCGGAATTACCTGTACGGTTTTGCCCAGGTAATCTCCTTTACGTTCTTTGTTGATAACAGACTGGTAAATAGAGCCTGTAGTTACATTATTCGCCTGTGAAGTTGGGACATTGAGAAAACGTTCATAATGTCCCAAATCCAGATCGGTTTCGGCACCATCTTCTGTTACGTAACATTCTCCGTGTTCGTAAGGATTTAATGTCCCAGGATCGACATTCAAATAGGGGTCAAGTTTCTGAATAGTAACGGCATATCCACGTGCCTGCAATAATTTTGCCAGTGAAGCTGACAATATGCCTTTCCCCAAAGAGGAAACAACTCCACCTGTTACAAATACATATTTAGTTGGTGTCACAATGCAATAAAATAATTAATAATGGCCGCAAAGTAACGAAAATATTTCCAGAAATTGACTACTAATTGCGATGATTATTCAATGTCCAGATTGTCAATCATTTTTATCTTTTCTTTCAGCATCTTGATCTCTTTTTTTGAATTTTCGATTTTTAGATTCACTTCATTGATCATAGATTCTGCATTCTTAGTCTTGGCAAAAAATCCTATATTGTTTTCCAGGGTAACAATGTCATTTTGTAACTGGCTCAACCTGTTCATGAATTTGTCCCTTTCCTGGTTCAGCTTGTGATTGTTTTGGTGCTGTGCCGACAGGTTATCTATCTTGTTTTTAAATTTAAGCAGGTTCTTTTTCGATTCATCAATTTTCAAACTGTCGAAAAGCTTGTTGATGGATTCCCTGTATTTGGTTTGAATCTCTTCCTTATCCCTGAGTGCCACATAGCCGATTTCTGACCATTCTCTCTGGAATTCTTTCAGCTTGTCGAAATTCTCTTCAACCTTTTCAGATAGCTGATAATTCCCAATGCGGCTGATCAGATCAAGTTTCTTCTGTTTGTTCTCTTCATATTTGCTGTCCACACCCGAGAAATATTCGGCCTTGTTTTTGAAGAAAATATCACAGGCTGCCCTGAATCTTTTCCATATGGTATCTGAATATTTTCTGGGCACCGGTCCGATTTCCTTCCATCTTTTCTGTAAATTGATGAGGTCTTCGGTAGTCTTTTTCCATTCCGTGCTGTTTTGCAAAGCTTCGGCCTGAATGCAAAGGTCAGTTTTCAGCTGAAGATTATTGGTCTGAACTTCCTTGTTCTTAGCATAGAAATCTCTTTTTCTGCTAAAGAAAATATCACAGGCATTGCGGAAGCGTAAATAAATTTTGTTGTTTTCCTTTTTGGGGGCGAAACCAATAGTTTTCCATAATTTTTGAATCTCGATGATCTCCTTGGTCTTCTCATCCCAAACAACATGGTTGTTTATCTCAAGATTATTTATTTCCTCAATTTTTTCACAAAGAACAGTTTTTGACTCCAGGTTCTTTTTCTGTGATTCTTTGAGCTCCTCGAAGTATTCCTGATGGCGTTTATTGATTTTTGCAGTAGCTTCTTTCAACCTTTCCCAAATGGCTTCCCTCATTTCAGGAGCTACAGGGCCGATTTCCCTCCATTGTTCATGGAATTTCTGAAGCTGGTTAAATGCCTTGACTACTGAAGGTTCCAGAAGCAGTTCTTCTACTTTTTCGCAAATACCGATTTTGGCTTCAATATTTTTCCTGAAATCCAGGTCTCTAAGCTCTTTGTTTATTTTGATGAAATCGTAAAACATTTCCACCGTGTGGTGATAACTTTCCCACAGATTGTTCATGTTTTGCTGAGGCACTAAACCAATGTTGTGCCATTTCTTTTGAAGTTCCCTGAATTCCTGGAAGGTCTGATTTATTGATTCCTTGCGGTTAATCAGCTCCTTTATGTCATCTATGATTTTATATTTTGTAGCAAGATTTGTCTGCTTTTCTTCTTCCAGTTTTTTGTTGAACTCGGATTTGAGTTCTTTATATTTCTTGAAAATTTCTTTTATTGCCAGTTCTGAAGGATCATCTTCAACTTTGAAATCTTCAAGTTGACCGCCCCCTTCAACGAATTCTTTACGCTTTTGCTCGATCTTGGCTTTATGTTTCTTGTAAAAATGAACTTTAATGCTTTCCACATCCTTGCGAATTTCTTCTACATTTTTAGTAGAAACAAGATTGGATAGTATTTTTACCAGTTCCTCTTCAGAATAACCTGAATAATCAGTCAGGTCTGCCTGTTCTTCCACATTATCCGGATCAATATTCTCTTCTTCCTCAGTATTGATTATTTCATCTTTTTCGGATTTTAGTTCCTGAGAATTTGTTGTTCCAGGTTCGGGAATAACATCATGGTCATTTGTAACTTTTAAATCAGCTGCTGCTACCTCCAGGGTATCCTGCTGATTTTTTTCAGACTTTTCAGGGCTATCGACAGGAAGATTTTCTTCCTTAGTTTCGGAGGCATTTTGAGCGCCAGCGAATTGTTCATTACGAACAGAATAATCAGGTTCTTTAGTGTCCATCACCTTTAGTTTTTAAAAAATTTAAAGGTACGAAAATATGTATTTAAGTGCTTAGCTCAAAGTTTTTTTTTAATAAATAAACATTTCTTTTATTTATTTTTATTGGCACTTAAATCATTTTCCTTATAGTTGACCAAAAATAAATTAAGTAAATTTCCCTAAAGATAAAAACGCCTTGAAAAAGGGGAAAATTGCCATGAAAAAAATTATTGGTTACGTGTAAGCAGGAACATAAGTCTCATCGAAATACGGATTACCTGATAAGAGAGCCAATCCTTTAATTTAATCAGCGGAGTTTTATGCCGCTGGTAATCTTCAAGAGTAATATTGACACATTCGTTTGATATGATGTTGTTAAGCATTTCTTTTACCTGACTTGAAAAATTACTGTCGCAAACATTGATGTTGGCTTCAATACTTCCATAATCACTAAGGTGGTTTAAGTTATAGGATCCTATGGTGATCCATTTATCATCCACCGTTCCGATTTTCCCATGAACCACGGAAGTCCGGTATTCAAAAATCTCTATATTATTCCTGAGTAAAAAGCCATAAAGGTAATCTGTGGCACGTTTTACCATATGGACATCAGAGTCGGATCCCAGAATCAGTTTGATTTTAACTCCTCTGCTACTGGCACGCCTTAAAAGGCGCCTTTCAATACGGCCTGGCAGGAAATAGCTGGCTACCAAAATAATGCTGTTTTTCGATTGCCGGATAGCTTCACGATAGCTGTGTGATACTTCAATTTTCCGCCTGTACCAATTGTTTTGGACTGCTTTAGCTTTTATTCCAGGTTCAAAATGTTCTATTTTTTGTGCTATATCATAAGACTTGTCCTTACTGAACATCCTGTTCCATACCCTTTTGCAGATGTCAAGCAGTTCCTTGCAGACAGGGCCTTTTACACTGACTGCGAAGTCCAGCCATGGTTTTTTCCCTCCAACCCCTCTGTATTTATTAGCGATATTAATCCCTCCGACCAATGCCCTATTCCCGTCTGCCAGGATGATTTTGTGATGCAGGCGCAAACTGAACTGAAAACCTTTTGCAGTGAATAGGGGAGCAAACATACGGAAATGAATGTGAGCATGCTTAATTCTTCTGATAAACCTTTTTGATAAACTGTGAGAGCCAAAGGCATCGACCAGTAAATATACATTTACACCTCTTTCAACTGCTGACTTGAGTAAGTTAAATATCTTTTTCCCGGTCTCGTCTTCATCAAAAATATATATTTGTAAGTGTATAAATTTAGTCGCTTGATTGATAAGGTCTTCTAAAGCATTAAAAAATGGTTCACCACTCGTAATCAACTCTATTTGATTCCCATCCAGATACGGCAATGCAACCTTTTTCTTCCGTGACATAACTTTATGTTTTCTTCCAAAGTTATTAAAATATTCCTATCAACTGATAAGCTAAATGCTAAAACTTAAAAATAATCTGGATTCTGACTGCTGTTTTAGTTTTCCCATCAATGGCAGCAGGCCCACTTCCGATGATTTTACTCTGCTCGTATTGAGTTTGGTCATATTTTATATAAAAGTCTGTGCTTTTTAAGGGACTGAATTTGGCCATACAATAAAATCTGGTCCCTTTTGAAAAGACTGAGGGCATTGAAAAAGAATATCTTAAATCATTTTCAAAAGAATAAATACAGGAATAAAATCCATCCGTATCAAAAATTCCATATCGGCAATAAAGGGTGAGCGGTAAATTTTTAAAGCCGTAGATAAAATCCTGATACAAGTAATATCCTTTTTCATGATTGCTCCCTTTGTTGTAATTCACAAGTTCTATACGGCTTCTTAAAAGTAACCTGTAATTTATCCTGCCGGACAGGTGATATCTGAAGTTAAACCTGTTGACTTCTTCCGTAAATGCTATGGATGTGTCAACCGGACTATTTTCCTGCCTCAGTTTATTTTTTATCCTGGCATACATTTGTACGTTGTCAGAAAGGTTGTAATCAACCTGGCACATGTAGCTGTTGCCTGTGGAAGGGTTGTTGACTCTGTATTTCAACCAGGGGAAAGAAAATATGTCGTAGTAGGCGCTGATTTTTAATTTCGTAAAAGGCTGGAAAAATGCCCCTGAATAAAATCCGTTTTCATTCGAATTGGAGGAGTTTTCTCCAAATGCTTTTCCATATAATGCCTGATAATTTTTCTGATAATATCTGTAAAGCAAGGATATTCCCACATTTGAACTGAGATTTATCAGCAGGCCCTGTAATAAGGCTATCCCTCTGGTGTTATTCATTGCAATTTCTCCAAATGCGTGTATTCCGTTAAATTTCAGGATATAATCCAACGAAATTGCAGAATTCTCCTTGCCCCGGAAATAAAAAGTGTTGTAATATTTTGGTTCCGGTTCAATATTTGACCCGAAATGGCTACGGATAAATGTAGATCCTATCCTGAATTTTTCGCTGTTGTACGTGATGTTCCCTCCTGAAGTTTCTTCCCGGAGTGCGTTTTCATTTTCAATTTCTCCCGGAGTGGTATGTAATCCGGTATTTAGGAAAGATGATACGCTAAATACCTTGCCACTTATGCTATCTTTTGAATCTATATTGGCATCTGTCTTTTTATTTGAATAAAACAGGGATAATCTGAAATTTTTTACTGCGAATGTGGCTCCTATTCCGCGAAGGAAAGAGTTCTCATCACTGGAAGTATATTTGCTGATCCCTTCTGATCTTTTGCTTATGCCATAAATATCTGCAGATT
>JAUZOH010000141.1 GCA_030706565.1 Bacteroidota bacterium
GCAGCTTTTAAATTCGAAGAAGACTGACTAATGATTCCCGGAACCTGAACCGTGTCCCAGGAATTCACATCAAATTCAGGTTTATAATTAACGGGGAGAAAAGAAACATCAGGTATAAACTTATATTTCCAGAAACCATTTAAAGATAAATAATATGGAGATTTTTCTTTTTCCAGATCAAAGGCCTTTTGTTCATCAGGGAATGGAACGACAGAAATATGATAGTCTTCTTTATGAATTGCCAAAACAGAAGGATTTTTCCAGTCATTTGTCTGAGAATATGCCGTATAAAAAAGAATTAAAGCAAAGAAAGAGAATACAAATTTTGGGCTGATTTTTATAATTATTTGCAAATCTTTTAAATAGCCTATAAAATATTTGATAATAGCATATATTTTTTTGATCATATTTCACTTTTTTAGTGTAACATAATAAGTTACAAAAATAGGGACTATTTCTTAGTTAAATAAGTTAAAAATCTTTAACAGAACCTTAAATTTAAGGGTTAATCAATAAAAAAGGGATTATCCGGTTTTTACACCTTAAATCCCTTTCAAAATTAATAAATCAACCTAACTAAAATTAACTATCTATCTTTAACTTTTTTTCAAGATATTTCTATTGTTCTACAAATTTTCAATAAGGGTTACTTCCAGCCTCCACCCAATTCCCGGTAAAGGGTAATAAACGCCTTTATTTGTTGCAAGCGGTCATTTACATTATTGAGCTCAGCTGTCAAGAGATTTTGTTGGGCAGTCAGTACCTCAGTATAATTTGCGCTACCATTTTTTAATAATTCTTTGGTGTAATCAACCGATGTATTCAATGCCTCCAGCTGCTTGCTGCGGATTGAAATCTTTTCTGCCACATTTTCATACAGGCCCATTGTATTCGAAACCTCCTGTCCGGCAGTAAGTAAGGTGTTTTCGAACTTCAGTAAAGCTTCCTGTTGCAGGGCAGCAGCCACCTCCAACCTGGTCCTGTTGGTTCGCTGATTAAACAAGGGTTGAGTCAAACCGCCTATTAAATTTCCAAACAATGACCCGGGTTTAAAAAAATTCTGCAAATCGGCCGAAGTAAATCCTCCTGAAGCCGTAATTGTAAGTGAGGGATAGAAATAAGCGTGGGCATTATTGGTTACCTCATAAGCTTTTGCCAGTGAATATTCAGCTTCCATCACATCAGGACGGTTTCTTAGTAATTGGGCAGGGACCCCTACCTTCAAAGTGTCATTGAAATGCTGATTCACTAATGATGAACGTTTGATACTGCCCGGAACACGGCCCACCAATAAACTAAGAGTATGTTCTGCCTCAAGAATACTTTGTTTCAAATCGGGAATGGTAACCTCTGCTGCATACCGGCTTGCTTCAGTTTGAACAACTGCAGCACCGTTGACAACCGTACCTTCCTGCAATACTTTCATGGTTTCGACCAAAGAAATATTGTTTTGAACTGTTCTTTGAGTGATAACCAGTTGAGAATCAAGAGCAGCCAGCGTATAGTATACCGTAGCAATATCCGAAATAAGTTTGGTTTGAACAGCCTGTTTCCCTGCTTGAGAATATAATAATGATGCATAAGAGGCCCGCTTGGCACTGCTTAATTTTCCCCAAACATCCGCTTCCCAGCTGGAATTAAGCCCCAGCGTATATTGCTGGGTATGAGACAGTGCATTGGAATTCAGTGACTGTGAATTTTTATAAAAAGCTCCATCCGCCTGAGCCGATAATCCCGGAAACAAAGATGCTTTGGATTGTGAAAAATAAGCCTCTGCTTCAGCAATTTGTTGGGCTGCCACCTGCAAATCAAGGTTTTTGGAAAGACTTTCGTCAATTAATGCCTGTAAATTCTGATCACTGAAAAAAGAACGCCAGGGAATATCGGCAATATTAGTAGTATCTGAAGTGACAGGATTTTGGTATAAATCGTTAACGGATACGTCGGGTTTCTGGAAATGGAGTGCTGTCCGGCAGGAAGAAACCACCAGCGTCATAGACAACATCAGCAAAAAAAACCGGCAAAAATATTTTTTTTTCATGTTTTTCTTAATCATTGTTACAAAAATACACTCATCATACATCCTGGTTGACTATTTCTTCTCCTTTATCAGCCTCTTCCAGTTTTATCGCAGGTTTCCTGCTGACCTTTTCCTGAAGGCTTTGGAAGATCACAAAAAGCGTAGGAATAACAAATATTCCCAACAGGGTACCCACCAACATACCTCCCGCAGCACCAATACCAATGGAACGGTTTCCATTGGCACCCAATCCGGAAGACAAAGCCAAGGGCATCAATCCAAAGATGAAAGCAAAAGAGGTCATTAAAATTGGGCGTAAACGCGCAGCTGCACCCTCGATAGCCGCTTTTACAATCGGCATTCCATGACGGCGACGTTGTAAAGCAAATTCCACAATTAATATTGCATTTTTCGATAACAATCCGATCAACATAATTAATGAAATCTGCAGATAAATATTATTGCTGACACCCAAAAGTTTGGCAAATAAAAATGAGCCTGTAATACCAAAGGGCAACGACAGCAAGATCGAGAAAGGCAAAATATAGCTTTCGTACTGGGCACAGAGCAAAAAGTAAACGAAAATAAAACTCAGGATAAAGATCAATATGGCTTGTCCGCCAGAAGCCAATTCCTCACGGGTTAAACCGGAAAATTCATATCCATATCCTGCAGGCAATTCCTGGGCAGCCACCTGCTGTACAGCCCTAATTGCATCACCCGAGCTATATCCGTCGGCTGAATTTCCACTTATTGAAATGGCATTATACATGTTGTACCGTGAAATATTATCCGGGCCGTAAGTTTTGTTCAAAGAAACAAATTCAGAGATGGGAGCCATTGCTCCGCTTCCGGTCTTTACATAAATTCCGTTCAAACTTTCAGGATTTCCGCGGTATTTGGGTTCAGCCTGCATCATTACACGGTATTGCTTGCCAAACAGGTTAAAATCAGCTGCGTACACTCCGCCAATATAACCTTGTAAAGTCGACAAGATCGTACTGACGTCAATACCTGACTGCTTGCATTTTGCAGCATCAACATTAACCATGTATTGAGGGAACTTGGTATCAAAAGGAGTAGCAGCATACTTGATTTCTGGCCGTTTGGTCAGGGCAGCCAGAAAATCCTTGGATACCTGGTCAAATTTAATAATATCCCCGCCGGTTTTATCCTGAAGTTTGAGGTCAAAACCATCGGAAAAACTGAAACCGGAAACCATAGGAGGAGAAAAGAAAACTATTTTAGCTTCCCGAATATGTGCCGTTTTCTTCCTGAGTTTTTCAATAATACTTTTAAGATCCTGGCCTTTACCTTCGCGCTGGCTCCAATTGGTCAATCTAAAAGTCAACATACCGTAAGAACTTCCTTTACCGCTAAACATCCCTCTTCCTACATTGATTGACCGGGTCTGAATCTCTTTAATATTTGCCGCATAACGGTCGATTTCCTGTAATACGGCTTGTGTCCTCATCAAAGAAGAAGCAGGAGGCAAACCCACATCAACGTAAATTGTCCCATTATCCTCAGCCGGAATAAAACCAGTAGGTGTGATTTTTATCATAATAAATAAAATCCCTATGAAAACCAGAATTCCAATTGGCACCAACCCGCGTTTAGAAGTCACAAAAGCAATTCCTCTCCTATATTTTTGAACGGTTGACTGGAAAGCAGTATTAAAGGCGATATTAAAACGCTGCAATAAACTTAAAGTTGGCCCCTCCTGTTCATGGGCCTTTAAAAACAATGCACAAAGGGCCGGGCTCAACGTTAATGCATTAACGGCAGATATGATAATTGCAATAGCCAGGGTAATACCAAACTGCCGGTAAAAGGCCCCGGTAGAACCCGTCAAAAAGGTAACCGGGATAAAAACTGCAGACATAACAAGCGTTATGGAAACAATAGCGCCGGCAATTTCATCCATGGCCGCAACGGTAGCAGCCTTCGCATTTTTTGCCCCGGCATCGAGCTTGGCATGAACCGCCTCGACAACGACAATCGCATCATCCACCACAATACCAATCGCCAAAACCAAGGCAAACAGCGTCAGCATATTGATGGTATAACCAAAAAGGTTGAGGAAGAAAAATGTTCCGATGATAGCAACTGGTACAGAAATAGCAGGAATGATGGTCGACCTGAAATCACCCAGAAAAAGGAAAACGACAATTACAACCAAAAAGAAAGCTTCACAAAGAGTCCTGACCACTTTCTTTATGGAACTATCCAGGAAATCGTTGCCATCAACCAACAAGCGGTAAGTAACCCCGCTTGGGAAAGAGACAGAAGCATCCTGAAGCACCTTTTTTACCTGATTGGTAACATCCCTTGCGTTTGATCCCGGCGATTGGTTAACGACCACATTGGCTGCCGGAGAATTCATTGTCGAGGAAATAATGGAATAACTGTCAGAACCCAGTTCTATTCTGGCAACATCCTTCAACCTAAGCACACTTCCATCTGCATTAGCGCGGACTACAATATTTTCATATTCAGCCTGGGTCTTAAGCCTTCCTTTATATTTCATAACATACTCAAATGCCTGGTTATTGTTTTCACCCAATTTACCGGGTGCTGCCTCCAAACTCTGGTCATTTAAAGCATTGTTTACATCATCAGGAGTAAGTCCATAAGTTGCCATCACATCGGGCTTCAGCCACACCCTCATGGAATAATCTTTTGACCCCATGATCGACACATCACCAACCCCGGGAACGCGCTGAATCTGCGGTAGAAGATTTATCTTGACATAATTCTGAAGAAAAGTCTCATCAAACCGGGAATGAGGGGATTTGTTGTACACAGAGAACATCATCAATGTACTGTTCTGGCGTTTTGAGGTGGTTACTCCAGATTTTACAACAGAACTGGGCAATTTGCTTGTTGCCCTGGATACCTTATTCTGCACATTTACTGCATCAATATCCGGATTGGTCCCCTGTTTAAAATACACATCAATGGAGGCCGAACCATCATTGCTGGCCGTAGAGTTCATATAAGTCATATTCTCCACGCCATTGATTTGTTCTTCAAGAGGAATGACAACACTCCTAAGGACCACATCGGCATTTGCACCTGTATAGTTTGCAGATACACGGATCGTGGGAGGAGCTATATTCGGATATTGTTCAATAGGCAAAGACAACAGCCCAAGGATTCCAAGTATTACAATAATAATAGAAACGACGGTTGACAATACCGGTCTTTCTATAAAACGTCTAAGCATAAACTGTGAATATTATATAATGTTTTATCTCAAATAAATTTAATGATCACTAAATTAAATATCAGACTGCTGTCCGGAATTTGAAACATAAAGACTGTCTACATTTGCAGAATGAGGGATGATCCGCATTCCATCCTTGAGCTTGTTCACCCCATCAAGGACAATCCTGTCCCCTCCATGAATCCCACTGGTCACCACATAATAAGTCTTAGAATTGGCATCCAAAATTTTGATTTCTGTATTTTTTACTTTCCGGTCATTTCCGACCACATAAACAAAATATTTGCCCTGAATTTCGTAAGTAGCTTTTTGCGGGATCAATAAAGCAGAAGACAGGTTTTTAGGAATACGTACTGTTCCACTGCCACCACTACGCAAAACACCTTCAGGATTAAGGAAACTTGCCCTTAATTGTATTGAACCAGTTTGCGTATCCACAATACCGCTTGCAGTTTCTATTCTTCCGGCATGTTTATAAGGGGTATTGTCAGCAAGAATAAAAGATACAGCAGGCAGGTGCTTTAATTTTTCCTGTAATGTACGCCCTCCAATTCCCCTGGTAAAATCGAGAAATTCCTTCTCGTTCATCGAGAAATAGGCATAAACCTTGCTGATATCTGAAAGCACGGTTAATGGCTGTGCAATGGAACTATTAACCAGGCTTCCCACCCGGTAAGGAAAAGTTCCGATAAGGCCTGAAGCAGGGCTGGTAATATGGGTATACCTCAGATTGATCTTTGCATTTTCCAATTTAACCCTTGCCTGAGCCAGTGCTGCCTGCTTTGATTTAAGAACACATTGGGCAGATTCCAACTCATAATGGCTGATAATATTCTTCTCAACCAAAGGACGTTTTTTGTTGACATCCATCTGTGCTACGGCCACATCTGCCTGGGCAACTTTAATATCGGCCAGTGCAGACCTCACCTCCTGCCGGGGTTCATCACTGTTCAGCTCAAATAAAAGTTGTCCTTTCCGTACCATAGCCCCTTCATCAACCAGGATTCTTTGGATATAACCTTCTACCCTGGGCCGTATTTCAACAGTCTGCTGCCCCTTTAAAGTGGCAGGATAATCGGTGTACAGCACCGTCGACCGTGGTAAAATGGTCACCACCGTGTAATCCTTACCTCCTTCATCTTTGTCTTTTTTATCTTTCATGTTACCGCATGAACTCAAAACCAAAATAGAGGCAATAAAAAATAAAACAAACTTCATCTTCATGATATTTTTAATTCAATGAAACAATTTACAAGTTTAAAATCCTATAAAAAGTAAAAATAATTCCAAACTTATCAGGCATAAGTAACAATATAAATTTAATTACTCAAATTCCCTCAGCCAGTGTTCGGCTTCAGTATCCTTTAAAAAAATTTTTATTCTGAGTTGATTTTCCGCTATTTTCACCTCTTTAAGCCATCTGTTAAAAATGTCAAACTGTAATAAATTGACAAGTATAGCGATATTTGAATTTTTCAGATTAAAACCTTTCACACTCAAAAAGTCATTAATTTTTTGAAGCCAGGAAATTTCCGATCCAATGATTTCGGCTTCTCTTAAATCCATCAGAAAATTAATCCCCTTATGATAATTTTTATGCATAAACTCCTCTTCTTTGAGAAAAATCAAATCATCTGCCCTTATTTTTCCGTCAAATTTCTCGACTAACCTATTCGATCCTATAAATTCACACTCTATCATTTCTTCCATTTTAGTCAGAAAAAGGCAACTTCAGCTTATTTCAATCTTTATATTTTACCTTTAGCATACAAAAATCAATGATAAATCATAGAAAAAGAAATATATTCAATGAAAGTCATCAATATTTCAATCAAAAGACAAAATTGAAGCATGAACAATAAAATTCATAAAAGGCTGAACTTCAAAGTAAAATATATTTTAAATTATCAGTCCATTAAATTATATTTGCCAAATCATGAAAGAAGAGAATTGGATACTACGAACTTCCAGGAAACCACAGGTATTCTGGCTTGCTGTTGCCTTATTCTATTTTATTTTCTATTCCCAGGTATCCTTTTATCGTGCAATGACCACAAGTATTTTATACACTGTAAGTCAATACGTTATATCCCAGGTAAACCTCTTAAATTTACTCCCTAAATTTTTCGATTCTAAACGGAAAAAGTACATATTCTCAGTTAGTCTGTTGTTAGTGTTTGTAGTGACTATTGCGGTCAGTATTGAAAAAATTCTGTTTCCTTTAATTTTTAGTCATATTCAGATTTCACAACGGCCATGGCCCATTGCCATTTTTCAACATTCCTTAATTAACCTGATCGCCCTGGTAGTGAGCATAGCATTTTATGTCCTTAAAAAAGAAGAGGAAAATAAAAATAAAATTAAAGAACTAAGCCGCCAGCGGGTGGAAACAGAATTAAAATTTCTTAAGTCACAGATAAATCCTCATTTTTTATTCAATGCATTAAATAACATATACACGATTTCTTACATTGGTGACCCTTCTACACCGGAAAAAATACTCATGCTTTCAGATATGTTGAGGTATGTGCTTTATGACTGTAAATCCGATTTCGTCAGGTTGCGTAATGAAGTGGATTATATCCGGAACTTTATTGAATTTCAACAGATGAAAACGGAGCAAAAACAAAATATTTCGTTTACTGAAAATATTGAAGATGAGAATTACAAAATTGCCCCTATGCTTTTAATTCCGCTGATAGAAAACAGCTTCAAACATAGTCTGGTTGAAAAAGATCCCAACGGATATGTACAGTTGGATATTGAACAACATGGAGAAAGGCTCCGCTTCCATATAGCAAACAGCATACCTTCCGAACCTCCTGTAAAATGGTTAAATTCGAGTAATGGAATTGGGCTGAACAATGTCAAAATGAGGCTTGACCTTATATACCCGGACAACTATTCCTTTAAAATTAACAATAACGACAAAGAATTTAAACTTGAATTGCAAATCGGTCATGGACAGTAGCAAAAACCAATACAATTGCATAATCATTGATGATGAATTCCTGGCAAGAAAATTAATTTCCGATTACCTGGCAAAAATCCCAGAACTAAACCTTGTCGGTTCTTTTGATAGTCCGCTGACGGCAATGGGGTTGCTACAGAAAGAGCAGATCGACATTGTTTTTCTGGATATTCAAATGCCGGATATTTCAGGAATAGATTTTATTAAAAATATCCCTTTTCATCCTTTAATTATCTTTGTTACAGCATATCCCGAATTTGCACTTCAGGGCTTTGAATTAAATGTCATTGAATATCTGGTAAAACCCGTCTCTTTCCCCAGATTTTTAAAGGCCGTAAACATAGCTATAGAAATAGCGGAAACAAGAAGAAAAGCCGAATTATATGAACAGGCAAGGACTGATATTTCGGAGGAAAGGTCAAGAAAAGCGAATGATTTTATCGTCATTAAATCTGAAAGAAAAATCATCAAACTCTCGTATGATGATATCTTTTTTATAGAAGGGGCACTGGAATACGTCACTTTTCAAACAAAAGAAAAGCAGATCATGGGCCTGTTCTCCTTAAAAGAACTGGAAAAAACACTGCCTTCCAACAAATTCATGCGAATACATAAATCCTATATCGTTTCCCTGGAAAAGATAAC
>JAUZOH010000142.1 GCA_030706565.1 Bacteroidota bacterium
CGTTTACGGCCAATATCAGTCCAACCCGCTACAATGAACCCCCCATCCGAGGTCTGACGGATACATGAAGGCTCGTCATCACCAGTTCCTCCATATATGCTCTGCCATATAATCTCCTTTTCATCTTTAATGGAAAGATCGATGAATTTTCCATCCTTCAAAAAATAAGTCTTTCCTCTGTAAGGAAGATCACTTGAGAAAGTTCCTGATACTTTGCCATCCTTGACTGAAATATTAAAGGTTCCAGTATCGGCCCATGCATAATAACCATCCGGATCGCCCCCGTTAAAAA
Organism: Bacteroidota bacterium; assembly: GCA_030706565.1. NCBI lineage: Bacteria > Pseudomonadati > Bacteroidota > Bacteroidota bacterium. The sequence continues at coordinate 293 of JAUZOH010000142.1, forward strand.
TATAGGACAGACAGGCCTGTTTCGCTGTGGAAGGTTCCAGTCCATTCATGCATATAGTATAAGTCCCCGATTCAGTAGAATTTGTAACTACCTTTAATTCATCGGTTCCTACAGTAAAAATAAAAACCAATTGGTTATTGGATGTCCTGGTGACCGACTTTCCCGTAAAATGTAAGACCGGACTACTGTTGCCAATCACATCAACCCTAGTAACCCAGGCCGAATCCGATTCAGTTACCGGATTATTACCTGTAGAAGAGGCTTCTGTAATCCTGACAGATTTAAAACTGCCTTCAATACTTACAGGTTTGGTATTAATCAGCGAAGTAAAAGAATAAGTTCCGGATAAGTTCCCCGAAGCGGCCCCGGAAAGGGTCAATGTTCCACTCTGCCCGGGATAACTTTCTCCTGCATTGAAATACACGGCAGTGGCCAATTTTTCGGTTGAAGAGTCTATATTGTTGGAAGTAATTACATAAGTCCCGTCACTGATGTTGTTGGTAACCACTACAATTTTCCTGTTTCCATCAGAAAAAGTGAGGGTATAACTTTCACCGGATTTGGTGATTGTATCGATTGTAGGAGAAAAGGCCTCCCCGTTAATGGTGCCTTTAAACACCCCGGCAGTATTATCTGAATTTTCTTTGTTACAGGCATAAAAGAGAATATTAAAAAGTATAAGTAAAATAAAGAAAACAGTTTTCTTTTTATTTATTGTAGAAACAATAGTCCTGAGATGAAACATGCCTTTATATAATTAAGGTTATCTATATTTAAATGTATGCTTGATTTAAATCTATACAAACAGAAAATCTGTGAAGGGTATCCACAGATTTCCAGCATTATTTCAAAATATTTTAAAATTTGAAGTTAAGGAAGATGGTTAAATCATGATTATTAATCTTTGCTCCATTATCAGTACTAAGGGCAATATTATCCAAACCCATACTGTATTGAATTCCCACTCTTGTATTTTTAAGAAATTCCACACCTGCCCCAAAGTTAACGCCATAATCTCCGGATTTAAATACATCCTTCTCCTTATCGCTGCCCATATCGATTCCTGTTGATTTTGAATCACCTTTCGGGCCCAATATGGCTTTGTCAGCTTTGAGCGTACCTGTACCTAACATGGATAAATAAGGACCTGCTTGTCCAAATAATGATATGTTATTTAATTTATACTTGTAAATAAAAGAAGGTTCTATATTAATATAACTAAGGGCATAAGTATACTTGACTCCATTATAGTCCCTTTTAAATCCTTTGCTAACAGATCCTGCTGCCAATTGAACCGCAAACTTTTCTTTGAAACTATACTCTGTTAAAAGTTCGCCAACCCAGCCAATTCTGGATTTATAATCATCACTATAAGTCTGATTATTGTCTTTACAAGTCTGGTTGGAGAAATTCAAGCCGAACTTTGCTCCAAAAGAAAATTGACTAAAGGAAAATGTTAATGGCAAAAATGCCAGTAATAAAGTAAAAAACAATTTTTTCATAATTCATAAATTATTGGTTTGTGATTGAAAAATTTTGGAGTAAATTTATTTGAAAGAATTAGCAGATTTTTTGTTATTGTTTATTTAAGAGTCTAGAAAATAAGACCAATAAAAAAATAGACAGCTAACTCGTTGTTATTCTGTCAATTTATTTATTTAAATATTTTGTCCTGAAAATTGGAATCCTTCATTTCCAGCCGTTGGTTAAACCCTTTTTTACAGAATTGGCTGTCAAAAACCGGCGAAAAAGGCAAATATCCTAACAAGATGATGAACAAAATCAAGACTACTGATTTAACTGTTGAAAAAACAAATTGAACTTTGCAGGAGAAAAAGGAAGAAGGAAATTTTCAACAGCATTTAAAGTCCGGATTGCAATTGAACGCTCAAAAAGTATGAATTGCCAGAGTGGGCAGGCAATCCCAAAGAAATAGGAAAACGATAGGCTACAATTGGCCAATAGTTAAAAGCATTTCAAAAAAATCGAAATTGGCGGGAGAATCTGGTTTGAGGTATTAAAAAGCACTAATAAATCACCAGCAATGGAACCAAATGAAGAAAATAGGTAATTACTTTGTTATTATTTTTTAGCAAATAATTAAAACAATAATTTTCCGAATTTTATCTCAATTACCTGTTATTTAATCTATTTGTTTACAAAATACCAAATTACTATAACAATATATTTAATGTTCATATTATTCCTTAATATTTTTATAATAAATTTAAATTGCTAAATGGAAATTCACACCAAAGCATCCAAAAATTACTTTTAAGCACCAATTCTTAACATAATATTTGTTCTTTTCAAATAGTTACAAAAACTGAAAGTCAAAATTTTGCTTTCATTTTCCCCAAAGTTATTTAAACCTTGGCAACAGAAAATAGTCAAAGTGAGAAATAAAAGGACAGAAATCATGAAGTGCTTATTATTGAATGTCAAATGTTTAGAAATGTTTAGGCATTCGTTTAAACTGGCTTCCCTAGTTATGCTTATGCTAATCTGGGGTATTTGCTCTCCGGCCGGTGTTGAGGCACAAAGGCGTGGAGGAGGCGGACATGGCAGACACGGCTCGCCCTCATGGCATTATTCCCGCATGCACCCCCGCGGAACTATAGTAAAACATAATTTTTCTCCTTCAAGAAGGATAGTTTATGGCGGCCGTGATTTTTATTTTAAACGGGGTACCTTCTATCGTCCTTATCATAGGGGCTTCAGGGTAATCGGGCCACCTTTCGGAATCAGAATAAGGGTTCTACCCAGAGGTTTTCTCAGATTTTACATCGGCGGTTTCCCTTACTTCTATTATGGCGGAACTTTTTACGTTGAACGGGAAGGCCAATATGAGGTTGTTGCTCCACCTGTAGGAGCTGTTGTTGAAAGCCTTCCTCCCGGATATGAAAAAGTCGAAATTGACGGGCAAACTTATTACCTGGTTGACGGAGTACAATATAAACCTATTCTAAAAAATGGGGAAATCTGGTATGAGGTAATAAAAAGCACTAATAAATCAACCGAAATGGAGCCAAATGAAGAAAACAGGTAATGACTTTGTTATTTTATATGAAATCAATAAATTAAAACAAACATAAAACCCCGAAAAATCGGGGTTTTATGTTTGTTTTTAATCATGTTCTTATCTTCTTCTCATTTCTCTATTACTTTTTGCTTCAGCAGGCTTTCTCATATCCCGTTTAACCCTGACGGGTTTTCCAACATCACCTCCGCGATATTCCATGGGCTGAGGCATATGGGATGATTGCACCCGTTTTTCCGGAAAATCATGCCTGACATTTGTTTCCTTAACAATTACATTGCGATTGTTGTAAACTACAGTTTTCACATTCTCATTAAAACCGCGCAACGGGCGCCTGGAATCATTATAAGTTGTCCGGTATGTTGTCCGGTAATAATACCGGGGATAATGAGCTACATAGTAATTAAAGTGCATCCAGGGTTGATGAACACGATTATTCAGGACAACGACAAAAGCTGTATTCAGATCAAACCTTGAAAATAGGGATGGCAGGGTTGCACTGAACATCCAATTACCATCTTCCATATAGACAAATTCATGGTTCCACACATCATAATAACATTCGATGTCTGGCAGATAATAATATTGTACCGAATTGATATTGTCATACTCAGGAGCCCAGGATGGGGGTACAACACCATAACCTTGAGCATTCACCGTAGTACTGCAAAAAATACTCAGAAGTACAATGAATAAAGCAATGACTCTGATGTCTTTCATTCCATACCGGAATACTTTAATTCCTTGTGGAATCTGATTTTTAAATGCTTCCATTTATGTTTGTTTTTATATGGCCTACTCTATCCGTTTTCGGCTTCCCGTTTGAGTGATCAAATTTATAAATGTATTTAAGTATAACTATTCCCCATAACTTTATATTATGCAAAGGTTGAAATTATTGATGTTTATACTAATATTCATCGTTCATGTCCTGCTCTTCATTGTTTTCAGTATCCTCCCGTTCTTTTTTCACCCTATAGTTATTAAAGCGGAAACTGAAAGTCAGAAGAACGATTTTGGCCTCCCGTTGAAATCTGCTGTACTTATGCTGTTTGGTGCTTTCAGTGGTGGAAACGAAACTGGGTTTCCCAAACAAATCGCGTACCTGCAGGGTCAGGGTACACTTTTGTTTCAGCAATCCCTGCCTGAGAGCCAGGGTAGAAAAATAAAAACCTGAACGTTTTCCCTGCGCCCTGATGGTGGGTGCATTGTAGGAATAAGTTGCCTGGAAAGTTGTATGCGCTGCAAGGTTGAAAGTGGGGTTAACACGAACATTCCAGGTATTGATGTTATTATCCACAGAAGCAACAGGCGTTCCAAATATGTGATAATTAAAATAATTGAAAGAAGTATTCAGCTTAAACCACTTGGCAAGTTCCAGATATACCATAAATTCTGTTCCAATTGAACGGTCATGGTTGATATTTTCAAAAGTAGTGGTGGTTATCTGCGTAGCTGGAGCAAAAGTAGTAATTTGCTGGATCAGATCGGATGTCTGCCTGAGGAATCCCTCCAGCGAAAGATAAGAGGAACCGGTTAATTTTTTCTGAAGGTTCAACTCAAAAGAATTTGCAAATTCAGGAAGTAAGCCGGGATTTCCCTGACGGATTGTTTGTGGGTCTATACGTAAAACAAAGGGGTCGATATTATAATTCCTCGGCCGGTTGATACGGCGGGTATAACTAGCCTGAACCTCCAAATTCCAGGGCAACTGCCTGGATAAATGAACCGATGGGAATAAGTCTATACGGTTCACATTATATTTTTTATCTTGTATTTCCTGATTTAATGACCTGTCTTCATATTCCGTGCGAAGGCCAATCTGATAATCAAAAACAGGCAGGGAATTGGAAAAAGTGACATAAAAAGCCTGAATCTGATCCTTAAAAACTATCCTGTCGGTCTGGGCACTATCCTGAACCCACACATTCCCCACGAAATTGTCCAGGTAGGAGTTTCCTTTAGCCTTTGAATAAGTCCCCTGGTAACCGGCTTCCAATTTACCCTTTTCCCCAAGGGGCAGGCTGTAATCAATCTTTGTGCGCAACTGGGTTTGGTCGCTGTTTTGAATGGATTGCTGAACAATTTTCTTCTTTCCCAATGTGTTCCAATTAACATCGGTAGTATCCTGCTGTAAATTATTCTGTTCATCATCAGGACCGCCTGTAAAATAAGCAGATGCAGAAATTTCGTGTCCCTTATCGTTAAATTTTAGATTATAGTCAAGATTAACATTGTGATAAATCCTCTTGTCTTCAGACCTACTGCTATTCAGATAATAAATATCGGTTGGCGGATCCATGAAATTGAAATAGGAATCGTGATAGCTTGAAGTCATAGGCCGTTTGAATGACCTGTTTCCCAAACTTCCGGAAAGGGTCAGGGTATTTTTAGCATTTATATTGTAACTGATTCCACCATTAATTTCCTTACCCTGACGGTGAAAATTACCACTTCCATTAATTATCTGATTTTTTATAAGTCGTGTACCCAAAGTATCCGAATTATTCATATAATTTTTAACAGCTGACCTCATATCCCTGTAAATTGCACCCAGTGAAAAATTAAATTTGGATATCTTATAGTTTAAATTCAGGCTTAAACTATACTTATCGCCTAAGCCTGCCGTAGCTGTAAACATCCCACTTTCACCCCGCAACTTTTGTTTTTTCATGATCACATTGACAATTCCTGCACTGCCTTCAGCTTCATATTTGGCCGAGGGGTTGGTAATAATTTCCACACTTTTGACCAGGTTAGCCGGAATTTGCTGTAAGGCTTCGCTGCCATCCACAGGGGAAGGCCTGCCATCAATCAGAACAGTATAATTAGAACTTCCACGCAGGGTCACATTGCCTTCCACATCAGTTTGAATAGATGGAACATTTTGAAGTGCATCGGCCAATGTCCCTCCCGCAGCAGTAATATCTTGTTCAATGTTAACTACTCTTTTGTCAATCTTGAACTGTTCGGGAGGAACGACTCCCTCAATGACCACTGTCTTCAAGGCACTGGCAACCGGATTTATTTTTATTTTACCCACCTCGGTTGTCTTCTGGTTTGCGGAAAGAATAATGGACCCAAACCGCTGTTTCTGATAGCCCACAAAGGTGATCTGAATATAAAATTGGCCATAAGGTAATCCCTCGATAATAAATTTTCCGTCCTCCCCACTCATAGCACCCGTCAACAATGTAGAATCCTTTGCCCTGAAAATTGCAACACTGGCATACTGGACAGGCTGCCCGCTGCTTTCGTCTATAACGGTGCCCGAGACCCTGCAATCATTCTGCACCTTGCTTCGTAAGGATTCCTGCCCGTTGACCTGTATAAAGGTCATCAGGAAAAATATCGACAACAATGTTTTTAGGGATAAAATGATTAAAGATTTCATGCCTGATCAATTTAACTTAGCAAACAATAATCATTATAAGTATAGGATTTGTAAATGTTTACGAAATTTACAAAAAATAAAGTAAAATTCTACTACAAACCCTGGATTTTAACTGATCAGAGTCTGGATAAATCCCGTAAAATTTCTCTTAGAATCTCAGCTTGGATTGGCCAATAGAAATTATTCAGCAAAAAAAAGCTCCGGAAAACCGGAGCTTTTTTTAAAATAATAATGTTAGTCATACAATTAATTTCCATCTGGTTTTATGACAGAAGACTTAGGGCTCAGGGGCAAACTAAATGTTTCGACAGGATCAGGATGAGCAGGATCAAATGCAGGCAGTCCATCCCTTAGATATTTTGAAAGCCCCAGCTTATTTGCCCTGATTCCTTCGACAATACACCTGGCCAGTTCATAAGCGCCATAACTGTTAAAATGGGTATGGTCATTAAAAGCAGTGGTCTGGCCGGGAAAAGTCCCTGCAGGATAGATTACAAATGCCTTTTGTGATTTTTCCACACCCAGAGCTTCATAAAACACCTTGGTCATGGCATTCAGGTCAATCAGGGCAACATTCTCTTCTTTGGCTATTTGCCGGGCAGCATCAGGATAACCGGCCAGGGTATTGATAATCCTTCCGGTTGAATCAAAGGATAACCGGTTGGTTGAAGTGACCACTACAGGAATCCCCCCTTTCTCCCGCGTTTTACTGATAAATGTCTTCAGTCTTTCCCTGTACTTATCCAGGGCATTGGGCAATTTATCCTTCTGGTCGTTATGCCCGAACTCGATGAACAGATAATCGCCTGCCTTCATGGTACTCAAAACTTTCTCCAGGCGCTTATCGGCAAGGAAACTGCCCAGGGTCAGGCCAGATTCTGCCTGATTGGAGACAACCACTTCCGGTTTGAAATATTTTGTAATCATCTGTCCCCAGGAAGCCCAAGGTTCATCATCCTGATCAACAACAGTAGAATTGCCGGCCAGATATACCGTAACCACACCGGTTACAGGAGTAATTTCCAAAGAACTGATGCAGGGCCTCGAACCATTGAATTCGAATGTTAACTTGTCATCCCAGTTGAGTTTTGTCAATTCACGCGGTTTTAATTTCACTTTATCGTTTGTCCCTTTAATTTCAGGGACCCGCATATTTACAGTAAAAGTACGCGTTATGAACTGGCCGGGGTTTGTTTGAATCTTTTCCAACATCAACCTTCTGGACTCAGCTCTGACTGTGGTGTTGGCTGCAGCCTTCAGATCGCCCAGGGTCATTTTAACCCTGTAATTACCTTCAGGCAAATAAACCGAGAAATAAAAAGGCTTATTACTGGTACATACTCCGCTAATTAGAGGATTTTTCCCATTGCGCTCAATAATTACGGGTGAAGTCCCAAAATCAAAACCATATCCCGCCTGCTTTGAATAAACAGAGGAAGTCTTAACCCTGATATAGCCTGGTACAGTCTTACCCTGCCCAAATAAAAATTTATAACTTGTCCCAGATGTTTGAGCAAATCCAATGTTTGCAGAATAAGCCAGTATTAAAGCAGCTAAATAAAAGACAAATTGAAATCTCTTCATAAATCAAGGGTTAATTTACATTTATTCAAATAACAATAAGTTTATAATTTCTTTTCTGTTACTGTTTTCAAACTGACATCCTTCAACGATTTGCATTGGTGAGTATTAAAGTTTTCCACATTCTTCAAAATAAAAACAGGCGAATTGGCTGCATGTTGTGCTTTAATATTTGAAAAATCAGCGCCTTTAACATCGTTTAAAACATAAGCCGGGCGTTGTTCATCATTCATATAACTTACCTCTACGTTGCTCATTTCTATTCCTTTCACGTGACGGATAAAAAAGCCATAAGCCGGAATGATTCCAAACATATTAGGTTCAGGATATTTCTTTTCATTTTCAGGCGGATTAATTGCAGCCTGTTCCTGGGTGCCGCCACCTTTATAATAAATCCGTATATCCCTCAACTTTACATCCTCAATATCGTTTCCGGGAATGCCGCTGATAATAGAGGCATAACGGGAATCCGCATTGTAAACGACAAAATTGCTGATATTTACACGCCTCAATTGACCGACGGGAGTACCTTCCGGCCCCCTCATCC
>JAUZOH010000143.1 GCA_030706565.1 Bacteroidota bacterium
AATAATATGCCCCAAGTTTAATTACAGGTCTTGTCTTCTGGGCTATTGCGTTTGATGACCCAATAGCCATAATCAACATAATTAAAAGAATAGATTTTGTGTACAAATTTTTTAATAAGAAAAGATAAGATGACATTCTATAAAAGGGAGCAGATATTACATGTTTAGAATAAATCCCGTACCTCTGTCTGGAAATAATTAATTCCGATTTTTTTTTATTGAAAGAATAGGAGTTAAATCGATTTTTTAAGGCGGAGAAGAAATAGGTTTGAAGTAGTTTCATGGCTAATAAACATAAATTGAGGAATACCTTTCATCAATATTCTCATTCTTAATATTTAGTTTATCTAAAATTCCAACAATTAAAATTTTAACAATGAGAAAGAATCCTTTTCTTCAGATCGACTAAATGAATGATAATGAAAAAAAGAATGGAATTAAGAATTTAATTGAGGATTTGCTTAACAACAAATCCTCAATTAAAAAACATAAGGGTTATTTTCCCAAATATGCAGGGGTATAAGTTTCCATTACAACAGCCCGATCACGAACCACTAAAGTGTCTGTGGCGGAATAGGTATTGGTACCGTTAGAAAACTGATAATTCAAATAAATTGCATCCCGCTTTTCATTTCCCCATTCATCAGCATCCTTACTGAATTTACCGGTTCCGGTTATCGTATAGGCCGAACCCGGGGCTTGGGATATAGAGCAAGTTCCATCATCAGCAAAGGACAGGAGCATATTAAAAGCTCCGGTAACAATAGAAGAATGTAAAACTCCGGCAACAGAAACCTGACTTTTACCAGTTGTCACCAGACTCCATAATTCATCATCAACTACGTAAGTTGGATGATAAACAGTTTTTTCTATTTGCGTATTAGAAGCATCCTTTACAACACTTACCCCACGGTGAAGATATTTTCCATGATAAGGATTAATAAACTTCACGGCAAACATGGTATAATTTTTGGGCATGACAGACCAATCACTGGCAAATCTTGGATCAGGATTTAATACAGTAGTGCTGCCCTGTAGAATTGAGTCCACATCCTTAGAAGCTTTAAGGCGTATAGGAATCACATAACCTAATTTTATAGCCTTGGGATCATTAAAAAAGGCATCAGTTAAATGTACTTCAATATTTCCGCTGAACTTACCACTTGGAATAGTTAATTTATCTGATGAACTTAAAGTATAATAAGCCTTAGGCATGACCGTTATGGTGTCTTTGGAGGATGAGAACATCACATTATCACAAAGGCTTTCATCAACTGCAATATCAAATACTCTGTCTTGTAAATTTGAATAAACTCCACCCATTGCAGCAGATATCAAGAACGTATGATTATTATCATTAGTGTTGTCATAAATATAATCGCCCAACACCAGAGTTCGAACCGGGAACTGATAAGGAAAATATCCAGTAGTATATTTATAATCATCAAATTCGTTTTTTTGATTTGTACAAGCGAACAACCCGGCAAATAATACTAATAATATTGCTATCTTCTTCATATTTATTGTTATTTCCAATTTTAAGTCGAAATTATTCATTAGAAAATATTTAATTATGTTATTGGCCGTATGAAATCCCCATGTTTAAATTATTGTCACATAGGAATTTCATTAACCAAACTCATAATTACCACCCTTTATTCTGGATTAAGGCATTATATTTAAGAACTTCCGATTGAGGAAGAGGTCCATAATGCATAAAACTATTATCATAATCCCGGGATTCAACATCAACTGGCGAAAAAGAATTACCATTAATCTGAACTCCTTTTGCTGTTTCAGTCAAATCAGCATTCCAACGGCGTAAATCCCAGAAACGGAATCCCTCAAAACAAAGCTCAAGTCTTCTTTCGTTATGAATTAATTTCCGCATATCTTCTTTGGTACTAATTGAAGCCAGATAATTATCAGGTTGCTGAATTCCAGCACGCTTACGAATAGCAGCGATTACCTGTCGTGCCGAAAAATCGTTTGTTCCGGTTCCATCAGGTCCCCAGGCTTCATTGGCAGCCTCTGCATAAATCAGGAATAACTCTGTATACCGCATGTGGACCATGTAATGATTCTTGGTTGATTTTGAAACAGGATTAAGGTTCACATCTTCTCTCAATAGCTTTCTCATATAGTAACCTGTACGGGTTGATGTTGAGATAGAATCTTTGGCATTAATGCCTCCTCCCACTCCGGTATATATGGTATTGTTACACATTTTATTGCCATTGCAAGCAATATATAAGGTCAAACGCGGATCCCTGTTTGCATAAGGACTTGATGGATTATAATTACTTGCAGGATCAGTGATAGGATAACCATTAGCCATAGGAAATGCATCAACCAGGTTTTGTGTAGGATTAACATTTCCATTACCGTATAATGATGGAGGGAAGTTGGCCGATTCAAGCGAATTCGATGAGCTGATACTACCTCTCCAGATCATTTCCGGTTGATCCTTGCCAGTTGAAAGCTTGATAGCATCCACCCTGACATTATCATAAAATTTATTTCCCACAGGATCAAGCCCGGCTATTCCCCCTATACTTTTCAGGACAACTCCGGAATAATCGGCAGCTTTGGCCCACAAGTCAGCATTGCCATCAGAAAATGCCGGACTTGCTGCCAACAAGGCCATTCTTGCTTTCAATGCTTTTACAATACGACCACTAATTCGTTGATTTTCCCTACTTCCAAAAACCGCATTGTAATTATCAGTGCTACTCACAAATTCTAATCCTTTGGGAAGTTGACTTAAACTGGTAATATCCTTATAATCATCCATAGTTAAATATCCCAAAGATTTATCAAAATCAGCATAGATTTGATTGACAGATTCATCAAAGCTGGCTCTGGGGGTATTAAAATCCACAGAAGTCAAAAGTTTTTTATTAAAATTTGGAATACCCAGTAATTTACCATTGGCACCAACACCTCCAACGGTAGCCAAAAGATTGTATTCAAACAAACCTCTCAAAGCATAAGCTTCGCCTTTAAAACGCCTTACATAAAGCGAATCCATTTCCTTATCCGACTTCCAGGTAACCGTATCAATGGTCGATATAAAATTATTCAGGTAGAGAATCGCAGAATTACAATTATCCCATTGGTTTACAGGATTATAAAGAGCCGACCACTGGCCAGTTGCCATTCTCAGATAACCATTTGTTTTAACGTTTGATACCGCATCATCAGTAGCCACATCATTAAAACTTATACTATTCGTTGGAAGTTTAGAATAGGCCGTCATTAATAAACCTTCCGCAAAAGATGGATCTTCATAAATCCTTGCCGTAGTACTGTGATCGTCATCTTCCGGTTGCAGAAATGAGGCACAGGAAGAAAAAGCCAAGGACAATAACAGTAAGAAAGAATATATTCTAATTAATCTCATGATTATTTCTTATTTAGATTATTAAAACATTGTTTTTATACCAATTGAAAATGAACGGTAATAGGGCTCACTTCCAACACTCAAATCCTTAATCTTCCGGTATTTTGAAATCGTCCAGAGATCCGAACCGGCCATATAAAAGCTTAGATTTTTCATGTGTAAAATTTTAGCTACTTCGTTCTGAACATCGTATGTCAGTTGAATTCTACTGACCGTAAAGTAATTATCCCTGTAAAGCCAGTATGTTGATGCACGGAAGTTATTTGAATTTGACAAGGCGCTTAATCTTGGAAAAGTAGCAGTTGCTTTAGTATCCGGAGTCCAGCGATTCAGCACGGTTTCTGAATACTTGTCATCGCCATCAATCCAATAGTAATTGCTCGATCTATAAGAATCAGCTCCGACTCTTCCATTTCCCTCGGCAAATAAAGTAAAATGTTTATAATTCAACTTTAAATTCAGTCCATAAGAAAAAGGTGCCTGCCAGCGTCCAATTGCAATTTGATCATTTGAATCAATTATACCATCATGGTTTTGATCTACATATTTTATATCACCCGGCTGTACTTTGCCAAAAGCTTGTACGGCATGATTGGCTATATCCGCATTGTCCTGAAATAATCCTTCAGCAACCAAACCGTAATCAGCATCAACTACATGCCCCTTATGATATTGATAAGAATTGTTATAGATTTCATCTACTTTCTTTACTTCAGAAGTTGCATATAAAGCATTTGCACCCAGCACTAAATTGACAAGGCCCAGATTTTGGTTCAATGTTATTCCAAATTCTGCACCACGGTAAGCATTTTCATTAAAATTTTCATAAGGAATATAATCAGAGAAGAAACTTGAATATAAGGTTGAAGGCCTTGTGACCTGTCCGGATATGACGCTAGTGAAAATATCAGCAGTTACATCCAGGCAATGGTTAAAGAATGTACCATCAAAACCAAAATCAAGTTCTTTCTTTTGAGGATAACCCAGATTCCTGTTTGCTGAATGATTTGCAAATGTTTCACCTTGTGAATACGTTCCATCCACCCAACTATAGCTGCCTGAATTTCTAAAAATGTCATCATAATAATAAAAATCGCCAAGACTATTGGTGGTATTTTGTATGCCTCCAGACAACCTGAGTTTTAAATAATTAACAGCACTCAATGAAGACATAAAATCCTCTGCACTGACTACCCAGCCTAAGCCCAAAGACGGAGAAAAAGCAGTCCGTTTTTTGGGTGGTAATTTATCTGAATTTACATAAGCACTGCTAAAATCAATCATATACTTGTCATTATATGCATAAGCCAGACGCAACCCCAGATTAGCCTTCTTTTCACATTGGAAATAGACCTCTTTTTTATTTCTACTTGCTAAACCAAGCAGGGAACCATATACATGGTGTACTCCATTAAAAATCCGGTTATATTCCAGCATGCCATAGAACCCAAAAGTTCTGGAAAAGTCAGCATTCGCAAGATATTGAGTTCCAGTACGGGTATCAGTACCGTATTTTGTTAAACTTACGATGGAATCCATAGTTGCATCCCAGGTTGGCTGATAGACAGAATAACCATATGAAATATTCTGATCATAACTTGTGTAAAAATCAAAACTAAAATTGGTATGGAAGGCCAAACCTGTAACAAATTTGTTTAAATCAAAGTCTATTCTATTCGTAAAAGAATAAGTTCGCTGATCATTCTCGGCTTTTCCACCGGAAAATCCGTTTGCAACAGGGTTCGTTAAATAGCTTGAAGTACCACCCAGCAAATACATGCCATCGACATCATTTTTGCGGGATGCCAACAATTTGTTTCCATGTTCTATCAGGTCGAAAGGAATTAATGGAGAAAAGAGATTAGGCTTTAAAGTTGAAGCACTACTCCAGTAATTACCAACCGGACCCTTGGTATTATCAAAAACAGCAACAGCATCAATTGAAGTCTTAATAAAGTCATTAATTTTTAAATCGACATTACCTCTGATGTTGAATACATCTTCGCCGGCATTTTTACCTTCACCAAAATTTAACAGGCTTCCTTGTTTATCCCAGCCCAGATTTGTATAATAGGTGGCTACATCATTACCTCCGGACAATTCCGTATAAGCTTTAAAAAAAGGCTTATAGGATTTAAGATAATCGCTAGAATAATAATCGACATTAGGATAACGATATTTATTTCCATTACTGTAATTGGAAATAGAAGTTAAATCATATAGAGCTGTAAGTCCATCATTTAACCTGGCTTCATTATACAATGTCATATAATCGGCAGATGACAAATATTTCGGTAATTCTTTAGGTACAGAAATGCCATAATAACCGGAAACATTCACCTGCCTGTGGTGTGCCTGTCCCCTTTTTGTGGTGACAATTACCACTCCATCTGCAGCTGAAGTCCCATAAAGCATAGAAGAATTGACATCTTTTAAAACAGTAATCTGATCAACTTCCGAGAGATTAATAGTAGAAATGTCACGTGGCAATCCATCAACAATATATAATGGGCCACCAATACCCCGTATATTTGAAGAGCCCAGCAATCCGGGAATACGGCCAGTCAATGCCTCAGGAATTCCTTGTATATTATCGTATTTAACAATTTCATCAGGATTAATGGTACTAACTGCACCAACAACATTGCCTTTCTTTATCTTACCAAAGGCAATATTAACATTGTCTTTTTCACCATAGTTGAATTTAGTAGCTTTTAACCGGATTTCTTTGATATTTTTATATTCCCCGTCCGTAAAAAGCCTTGATTCAAATCCGTCAGATTCAACTAACAAATCTGCTCCCTCTGGAATTGAAATAGTGAACATTCCAGAAGCATCAGTTTTGGTAACCACAGTACCTTCTTTACCAAAAATTTTTGCTCCCTGAATAGGATCACCTTTTTCATCTTTCACTATAATAGTTATGGAATTGTTTTTCTGTGTTTGTTGAGCAAAAACTGTTTTTGAGGCAAACAAAATGGCCAAACTCAGAAAAATCAATATTTTTAAATAACTTTTCTTCATTTCTTAATATTTTAAATGATTACTCGATGATTTACCAACCCGGATTCTGAGGAAAGCCCTCATATAGTTTGTTGTCTTTTACCTGGAAGGGTAACCAATTATGTTTTTTCTGGAAAACTCTTGTAACAACAACACGCTCTATCATATTTATAGGTTTTCCATCAGAACCACGATCAAAATCCAAGGCAGTTTTTTGCAAATATTTAGTTTGGCCGGATATATTCCATCTGCGCAAATCGAAAAAACGTTGTCCTTCAAACGCAAGTTCTACAGCCCTTTCACGAATAATATCATTCATGAATGAGTCTTTAGTTGCAGTATATGTACTGGTAAGGTTAGGTAATTGTGCACGATTTCTAATCATATTTACAGCTTGCTCAGCCGTAAGGCCACTTCCGGGAACACTGCTCTGGGCAGATCCGTATCCCTGAAGAACAGCCTCAGCGTACATCAAATACACATCGGCAAGTCGCAAAATAGGCTGGTAAGCCTGAAAATTACCCCATTTATTATCCCAGGGATTACATCCCAAAGGAGTGAATTTTCTATAATAATATCCGGTCACACTACCCTGGGTACCCCCTTTGTGGCGGCCGCCATTGTATAATTGGGCATATTGGTCAGCACCCGCAGACTTACTTGTAACCATTTGCTCTCCATCAACAACAATATCCTTATAAAAACGGGGGTCTCTTCCTACCCATGGATTCTTCGGATCAAATTGTGAATTAGGATCATCAATAGGCAGTCCATTGGCCATCCCATAATTTTTTACATAATTTTGAGTGGGAACTTCAACACAATTGTTACCAGCCCCAAATTGAACAGGACTACTGGTTCTACAGGTACACCAACGCACATATCCGGGTATATATATGGTAGGCTCCATGATTACTTCAGTGCCTCCCGGTCTCACATTATTACCCGGCGACCATACCCAAAAATTATCTGTCCAGCTATCCCAGGATTGAAGTTTATAAACCCCTGTTTCATTACATATTTTAATAACCTCAGCAAAAACTGCTGCGGCCTGCTTACAAAGATCGGCATCATAAGTATTACTTCCCGTTGATTCCTCATTCATCATAGGACTGGCTGCATATAACAAATTTTTACCAAGAAAAGCCAGTGCATGAATCTTCGTAACTTTTTGTTTGTTATTTCCTAAAGTTGCCTGGCCAACTATAGTGCTGTCCCAGGAAAGTGGTAATAAGTCAGCAGCAGCTTGTAAATCTTTTGCAACTTTTAAGGCTGTCTGCTTGTAATTGAGCCGTGGAACAGTTATCTTTTCTGTTGATGACAAAACAGTATCAACATAAGGTAATCCCCCCCAGTAACGCATCAGCTCAAAATGGAACCAGCCCCTGAAAAATAAGCATTGACCTTTAATAAGATCTTTTTCTTCCTGAGTGGCATCTGTTAATAAATCTAATTTACTTAAACCCAGATTTGCTTTCCGGATGGCATACCACGCTAAAGGCCAGGTTCTTTTAGACATTGGATCTAAATTGGTATTAACGGATCCTGTCAAAAACTTAGACTGATCCCAGTAATTTCCATCGTCCCAAAGTAAAGGTTTATTAGACAGGACTTCATCGGCACAATTGAAATTATAATAGTAATTTCCGCCCAAAGTTTTATTTTCGTCAGGGATACAATTATACATCTCTTCAACAAAGCCTTGAAAACTCTGGTAATTACCATAAACATCCTTTTCTGTGATAGAAGATTCAGGAGACTTGTCAAGGTATTTTTCGCAAGATTCCAACGAAAGTCCCAGGATCATGACAGCTAAAATAAAGCTTAGTTTATATCTATTTATTCTGTTTTTCATAATTCCCAGTTTTTAAAAAGTTAAGTCAATACCGAGGTTAAAACGTTTACAAGTAGGATAAGCCCCCGAGGAGGTATCTCCGCCTTGCGTTGCTGCTTCCCTGTCATCAGGAAGTTTTGTCCATAAAAAGAGATTTTCCCCGTTCAAATAAAGTTTAAGGGAGGACATCCCCGCACGTTTAACCCACTTGTTTTCAAAAGAATAGGCAACCTCTGCTGTTTTAAGTCTGACGTATGATCCATCATACAGATAATGATTCCCTAAATTTTGCCCCACCGTTTTCCACCTGGGAAGAGGAGAACTTGCACTCTGGTTGACCTTTGTCCAATAATCGGATACACATGAAAAAAGCACATCTTGATAATTAGCAAAGTTTAAAGGAGTCATCCATCGAGACACATTGTTAACCGCATAAAACTGAGCCATTATACTAAAACCTTTATAATCCATACCCAAAGTATAACTATAGGTGTTTTGAGGAATGCCTGAATACCCATAAGGCACATTATCCAGTGATGTAATTTGGCCGTCACCGTTATAATCAAGGAGATTATATTCTCCGGGAAGTTTCTTCAGGTCATTGGTTTCTGT
>JAUZOH010000144.1 GCA_030706565.1 Bacteroidota bacterium
CATGTTACTGGAAATGAAAGAAGGAAGTGTGATTTCTGCCCGGACATACCAGGCAGAAGCAATAAATCCCAGAACCAACCAGGTGATTTTTTTAATGAAACTATTCATGAGCAATATTAATCAATTGGGATAAAACGACAACCGGGATTATTTAAATAACAAATAATCCCGGAACACATTAGCTTTTTACCGCTTTTTATTCTTTTTTTCAGCAAAAAGTTCAACAACCATACTATCATATTCATTCCTGCAGGTTGGGACTATACCCTCCTTCATAAGTCTTGCCCCATCCACTACTTTTCCATCCAGTGCAAGGGTGGATTTTTGCCCTTCTGGCAGGCTGACTTCATGAATACGGTACAGGCGCTGAGGATCGAGGCCACGGGGCTTCACAATCTCAGGCGAACCGTCTTTTAGTTGATAGACAAAAAGTACAGCCTTGGAACTATCGGCAGAAACATAATCCAGAGATGCACGGGGCCCGTCATATGGTGATTCCAGACGGTAAAGATCGCCCTGTTGCACCACATCACGGAGTTGTTCCTTGTACAATTTGACAGCCCCGGCAAGGGTCTTGCAATCCTCAGGACTCATCTTGCGGATATCAAGATCCACACCTAAGGCGCCACTCATCGCAACATTAATAGCCAAACGCAACGGGCGTTTTCCCATGTTGGTTATATGGGCGGCAATGGTATTGGCAGGGAAGAAATGGCTATAACCCCATTGCATATATATTCTGCGAACCGGATCGGTATTATCGCTTGGCCAGAAAGAATGAAAATGTTTCAATGCGCCGTAATCCACGCGCCCGCCTCCACCTGAACAAACCATAGCCATGATATTGGGATATTTTTTTGCCATGCGGTCCATAATGTCGTAAAGTGCAAAATTATAATCGGTCAGCAAGTGTGTCTGCTCGTCAGCAGGAAGATAGGTAGATCCCGGCTGGGTTACGTAGCGGTTGCAATCCCACTTGGTATATAGGATATCCGGACTTGAAGAAAAGGTTTTATCAATTACGTTCCATACATAGTCTTTTACTTCAGGTCGTGTCAGATCCAGAACAAGCTGGTTACGGCTGAGCAAAAGTTCGCGATTAGCCTGTTGAATGGCCCAATCAGGATGTTTCTCAAACAATTCACTTTTAGGATTGACCATTTCAGGTTCTATCCATATTCCAAATCCAACATCTTTCTTCTTTGCTTCTTTTGCAAGAAAAGGAAGTCCCTGCGGCAACTTGGTTCTGTTTGCATCCCAATCGCCCAGACCGGCCTTATCATTATTGCGTGGGTATTTGTTACCAAACCACCCGTCATCCAAAAGAAAGACATCGGCACCAATCTTTTTTGCCCCATCCAGCAAAGAAACTATGGTATTCTCATCAAAATCCATGTGAGTAGCTTCCCAGTTGTTTAACAATACCGGCCGGGGCTTTTGGCCGTCACGGATGCCATACTGCCGGGCCCAACGGTGGAAATTGCGGCTTACCTGTCCCTTTCCCGAATTGCTGTATGTCCAAAACATAGAAGGGGTCGTGAATTTCTGGCCGGGCTGTAACTTGTACTGGCCGCCGAAAGGATTAATTCCACAGATTGCACGCAGCCGGTTGTTATTGTCCATCTCAAAGGCAAGCTGAAAATTACCCGACCAGCCTAAGGTTCCGCCATAAACCTCACCGCTGTCTTCACGAGCCGGCTGATTTAGAGATAATATAAACGATGGATTCCTCATCTGTTGTGCCCTCACACCCAGTTTGGAATCAAAAACCTTAATGCCGGGGGTTAGTTTCTCCTCAACAAACTGGAATTCTTTGGCCCAATTGCCGTAAAACTGGCTTACCCAGTAATCATTCGCCCTGATTACAGGCGAAGATGAAGCAAATCGATACAAAGTAACAGGGCCTTTTTCCTGATTATTTATTTCAAGCCACTGTTCAATAACATCTTCATTCCGGTATGCCCTAATGAAAATCGTCACATAAAACGGATAATATGAATCCTTCAACTCAATGCTGGTTAGCGATACATTATCATCGACAGCTTTGGTTTCGTGGCTCACATAGACCAGGTCGGTAGAGGTATTCCCATCGGAATGGAAAGCCTGAAGGGCTGGTTCCCAAATAAACCCATTGCCAGAAGGGGGAAGAAATTCATCTTCACGTGCCGGAAGTTTGGCAGGGATAGTCAATTTTTGATCAGGCCGTCCGTAACCAAGTTGATAAACGCGCAGGTCGGAAGCATGATACAGCCTCAGAAGGCTATGGGCGGTATATACGTTAATTACACCTGATGCTGTTGCATCAACAGATTCTTGTGAAAAAGCACTAAAAATCGAAAACCAAAAAATGGCAAGGGAAAAACATAAATATTTCATCAGCATAATAAAAATTAAGGTTAAAGGCATTCATGCTTTAACCAATTCATCATGAATAACTTAAAATCATAATTTTTCAGGGACTAAATTGATTTCCCTGAAAGTAAAACCATTTTTTCCTTCCGAGAAACTGACAGGAAGAAGTATAAGTTTGTACGAACCAGCCTTTGTGAACGTCAGTTTGCCTCCAGAGGAATGAATCTTCTTCCAGTACTGGCTGCGCGGATTAAATTCCTGGCTTTCATTGTTGATGGCAGATTGCTGTTCCTGATTATTGCATTGTACTTTTACAACATGTCCGCCCTGCCATACAGGAGCCCCGTGAGAACCCGTCTCGGTTGAAACAATATCAATCTTATAACTTCCCGGTTTTTGTACTTTAAAATCCCAGGTAAGAGAGATGGCAGGATCTTTCCAGTCAGCACCTCCACCTCTGGCGGTAAAATTAAGCTTTTCTGGTTTACCATCTTTCAATGACATTGCCAAAATTCCAGGCAAATCAATATTTCCTCCGGCTTGCTGGCAAATTCCGGTTTCTACTGCAGGTTTTCCTTCAATCTCCATCACTACCACCGACACAACTTTGTCTGGTGCCTGAGCGGGCAGGTTAATCTTCACCCTGTAATGATCCATGTTTTTGTCATACAGAACCTTGAAAGGAACAGGCTTCTTCTGCAAATCCGAAAGTAGATAAACTTTTTTAACCTTGTTTTTCAGCCCTTCCAAATAAAATCCATTGTTGGGCCAGTTAAAAATCCCCAGGTATAGTTTCCCGGGCTTGGCAGTAATATTGCCCCAGTTGAATTCAACCTGATAAGGACTGGCAGCGGTTCCATAGATACATTCGCTGTTTACCTTCATCCAATCACCTACCTGTTTCAATATATTAACAGATTCCTGTGGAATAACCCCTTCAGAAGTAGGCCCGACATTCAACAGATAATTTCCGCCTTTGCTGGCAATATCAAAAAGAAGGCGGGTAAGATCAGCTGCCGATTTCCAGTTGTGATCATTTTTCTTATATCCCCAGGTATTATTAAGAGTAGCCGGAACTTCCCAGTCGCCGGGAACAACCGTAGCGGGAATAACATTATCGCCGGTAGACATGTAATCGGTTTCAACGCCACCACCAAGGCGCCCGCTGATGATACATTCAGGCTGAAGCTTACGCACCAGGTCTTTCAGATCTTGTGCCTGCTCTTTTGAAATAGTCATCGGGGTATCAAACCAGATTAACCCTATAGGGCCATAATTGGTAAGCAATTCCGTTAGTTGGGGTTTGACTTTTTCATCCAGATATCTCTGAAAATCACGTTCTTTAGGAAAATCCCAATCATTGTCCAAACCGTTAGGTTCGTTCCAGTCGCGTGACTGCGAATAATAAAAACAGAGTTTTATCCCCTGTTTGTGGCATTCCTCGGCCAAAGCCTTTATAACGTCCTTGCCATAAGGAGTTGCATCCACAATATTGTATTTCGAAGCATCGGATTTGAACATGGCAAAACCTTCATGGTGCTTGGAAGTGATGGTTATGTACTTCATTCCTGCATTTTTGGCGGTCATCACAAAGTCATGTGCATTAAATTTTACAGGATTGAACTTTGATGCCAGCTGGCGGTATTCGGCCACAGGAATCTTTGCATTTTTAAAAATCCATTCACCTATTCCCGGAATTTCTTTACCATTCCATTCCCCGGCAGGGATGGAATACAATCCCCAATGAATGAACATCCCGAAACGGGCTTCGCGCCACCATTTCATCCTTTCGTCCTGTGTGATATTTCTCTGAGCTTTCATTATCCCTGAGAACAGGAATAAAAATGCAAAAAATACAGCTAACTTCTTCATAATTAATTTTTTTTAGATCTAATGATTTCTATTTTTCAGTTTTTTCCATAATGGCTGAAGCCCAGAGGAAACCGGCCAAAGTTTCTTTGGCATTAACCATCCTGGGATAATTCACGTATGCAGCATAATTGTTTTTGACGGAAATACCGTCGCCACCACCATGTACATCGACAAGGCCTTTTTCGTTGATAGCGGCAAAGGTTAAAAGACTTTCAAATCCTCTTCGGGCAACATTTTCATATTCTTTTTTATCGAGTACGCCGATATCTATTCCTTTTTGAATTGAATAAACAAACATTGAAGTCCCTGAAGGATCAATCCAGTTACCGGGCTGATTGCCCTTATCGACAATCATAAACCATCCTCCTGACACAGGGTCCTGGTTTTTCTTCAAACCAGCCATCATTCGTTTATAAATATCAAGTACAGAGGCATATTGAGGATGACTTTCAGGCATCACTGCCAGCAATTCTGATACCACCAGAGCGTACCAACCCAATCCCTCGCTCCAGACTTCAGGTGAGAGGCCGGTTTTGGGATCAGCCCATTTTGTAGCTGCAGGATTTTCAGTCCAGGCGTGGAGATAAAGCCCGCTTCCATCTTTTTCACAATGCCTGGCAAACACTTTAATCTGTCTAGCCGCCTCGTCGATGCAATATTCTTTATCTCCAATTACTTGTCCGTAGCGGATCAGGAACATCTGCCCCATAAAAATACCATCAATCCACATGTCCGGAGTTTTCATCCCATGCCAGAACTGTCCGTCATTACTGCGGGGATAAGTATCAAAAACTTTCCGGAACTGCATGGCTGCCTTTTTATAACGCTCATCTCCCGTGTACTCGTATAGAGCGACGATGCTTGAACCGGTCATCAGATTATCCAGGCTGTTCAAATTGTCGCCATGAAAATTGCCCTTGTCATCAACAAATTTGTCTATGTATGTTTTGATAAAATCAAGATATTTCCTGTCGCCGGTACTCTTATACAACATTTCGAAACCATGAAACATATAGCCATGCACATAGGACCATGGTTTCCAGTATGCATCACGGTAATCAGGATAACGTGCCATTACTGATTCTGCAGTAGCTTTAGACCAGGATTCCGGTGTGCTGCCCGGTTTGTAATCCAGGTGGGCATTGGCCACACCCTGAGAGGTACCCCGCCGGGGCTTAGTATTACCAGGACTAAAACGGGCAATAAACCCACCTCCGGCAAGAAGCTCAATCTTCAGGGTATCTGTTGCAGAAAAAATAGTATTTTCAATACTCACCGTATCCCTGTTTGATAAATCATCTTTCAGCACAAAGGCTGGAGAGGGTGTTTTTGCATTAAGAAATGAAAGAGGTATCTTGAGTGTTTTGGGGCTGTTCCCATTCATAACCGACAGGAACCATATATTACCCTTACGTTGGGCATAAACTGCCAATTCCCCGATTCCGGAGGAAGGCAAGACCCGTGTTTCATCCCAGGTTGAAGGAATACTTTTAATCATTTCTACGGCCGGATTGGACAGCAGGTGATCCGGATTGGCAGCATAGGTAAGCAGGGGAGCAGAAAGAATAGCCGCACTTGCCACCTGGTGAGCCCAGGTAGTGTTTTTACGCCTTTCGCCAAAATGAACAGGTGTATATTCAGCAGGTCCTGCGAGAAATCGAGTAAACGGAAGGGTTGTATTATGGGTAGCCCGATCAGCCAGTTTACTTGCCTCCATTCCTTTCACTGCTTCGCGGGTAAGCTCATTGGGCCAGGTGCGCGATTGACCGGTGGGTTTATTCGCCCCATGAAAATCAACCAGCAATTTCAGCTCTGCGGTTTCCTTCAAAAGAGACTGATAAAGATCAATCCCGTCTTTTGACTCATTATCGAAGAAATCAATCTTTATGCCTGTGATGCCCAAATCATGGCATTTCTGTAAAAAAGCATGACGCGCTTCAGTATCTCTCAAACTTTTAGAATGTTCCCAAACCCAAATACCAACATGACAGCGGTTTGAATATGCCACCAAATTGCGAATCTGATCGTCAGTCCATTGTGACCAAAACCCCTCGATGATGTTATGTTCGAAACCCAGTTCACCGGCTTTACGCGAAAATTCCTTCATGTTTTCAAAGGTATTGCTGCCTCCACCATCCAGATATTTCCAAACAGCACGGCCCGGATGAATCCATGAAGTTGCCAAACCGTCAGGAAATAAATTTTTATCAGGAGAAGGGCATAAATTGTGAAGAGCATCGCAATTTACCAGTGTATTCAAATCCTTGCCCATCATTACCACCCGCCAGGGAGTACTAATTGTCCCTGTTACGGAGGCAATCTTCGATAAATGTGCTACATCTTCTTTACTATACCTGAGCACGTAAGGATATGAAGGCGGCTGACTGTGTGCTAAACGGGCCGCAAATCCGTTTTTACCATCTGTTTGCAAGGCCAGCCCTTCATAATTTTTAAGATCAGCCTCGGTAATTGCAGCATAACCGGTACTTTCCGGTAATTTTATGGTCACCGGCATTGCTGCCCAACGGCCTTTACCCACCGAATCCAAATCACTTTTAACATGAACACCCTCATAATGCATTTTTAGATCGTGATACCATGCTATGCTATGAGCGGGTATAGTAAATACGGTAGCTTCATCAGGATATCTCTGTTTATTGTCAGTTCCGGGGATTATAAAACGGAATGCCACCGCATCATTAAAAACACGGATATCAAGCGTGTAGCCGATATGGGGGTTCATACTTTTTATAGTAAGCTGTGCGCCATTGCAATGATCAATTGCAGTTGAATGAAGCCCATACCAAGGATAGGTCTCATTAATGGTATATCTGTTTACTTCACCAATCCTTATATTTTTTGTGATCACCAGAGAATCAACTTTCATGACCATAGGTGAAGGTTCGATAACTGTTTTCCCATTCATCAAAACAGTGTAATACAACTGTTTTTTTATGGATGTAACCTTGAACTGAACAGAACCGTCAGGGCTGGACAGATCAACACTAACGGAAGCAGGGAAACACGGCATTGAAAAGCCCAGAATTCCCAGTAAAATAAATAGAGAAAGGAAATATTTGTGCATCGAATGAGGTTTTACGGTTAATCAGTTAAATTGGATTTTTTATATTTTTTCCCCGGGCTTATTCTTATATTTTCACCTTTCCGGGTTTTAAATTTTAATACAGCCCCGTTTAGTATTCCATCCTTCCTTCCATTACGAAGAATTTCCGTCTTTTCTCCAGGCCAGGGATTATAAACCTGGCAATAGCCGCCGCTTTGCGAAAGTATTTCCACAAAACCCACTTTTCCGTCTTTAAATGACGAAGTTACCAAGAAATCACCCCTGCAAAGAAGCTTGAACTCTGCATCCCAATCGTCCGGCCATGCCGGAAACAAACGGATTACAGGGTCTTCCCCCGGTGCCGAAGGTGCACTCTGGCAAAGGGCATTATGCAAGGCATCAGTCATCCGGCCCAGTCTCTGGACTCCTGTGGTCTGATACCCCTCCCGAAGGGTCATCCTGTTGGCCATAACAGCAATTTCGGCGGTGCGTATCTGGTTAGGGATCAAATAACGGGTAGCATCCTTTCTGCCTAAAATGGCCCCTGCCACCGGCAATTTGGAAAGCACATAAACAGGAGTATTTTTGTTGATCCCTTCCGGGAAGTAATTGTCGTAGGTGGCATTTGCGATTTTCAACAATTCTTTATTCCCGGAGCCCAGGTTACAAAGGTCAAAGAACCAGACCGGCATCGTATTGGAATCGGGAGGCCGGAAACCCTCTCCCTGGATGACAGGAGGCAAAGCTCTTACAAAAGTGACCGGAGCCCCCGGTTTTGCCAAAGCGGGATAATCGGTACTAAGCGGAAGCGATGAAAGATGGTCTACAAATTCTTTCCAGACCGGGCGCATCTCTTTATCAACTTTTAGAATTTCTGAAGCCCTGATCACTGCCGGGAAAATGCCCATCATGGAAGATATTTCCTCAACAGTATTATGCCCGCCCCAAACCGATTCATTATCATTTACATAATAAATATGGTATTTGCCGTCACTTTCTTTCTTCACATTCGGGAAATTGCGGTAAAACTCTGCAACACCCTTCAACATGGGATAAGCGTAATTCCTTAGCCAGGCAGTATCCCGGGTATATTCGTATCGCTGCCAGTACTGATAAGCAATCTTGGCCCCACGGGAAAAGATATGGGTTACATGGCCAAACGGGCCTGCACCTTTGTCAGTAAAATTCCAGACCCCGTCTTTCCATCCCTCATCTTTTTTCCAATTCCAGCGGCTCAGGTAGGACATTTTAGTGGAAGCATACCTGTAAAAGGAGTCGGAACGGGTGCTCCATGGCTTTTTGTTCAGGTACAGATCCTGAATTTCATTGATCAAATTGGAAGGAAGTTTAGGAAGGCCGCCAATGCCGACAACTTCAGGAATATATATCCCTCTGCTGCTCCATTGCTCCTGTGCTGCCAGTTCCAACGAAGGCTTAATCTCATTATAAAGGTTAAACATAGGATCCATCAGTTCCATACGGTTGGCAGGAAATAATCCATTGTACAGGCAGCTCTGGTTTGC
>JAUZOH010000145.1 GCA_030706565.1 Bacteroidota bacterium
GCAATGAATGAACCCAATCCCTCAAAATTTGATACCGGAACGCAACAATTAAGCTTTCAGTATGTTTTAATATACAGAGAAAAGAAACACCAATTATGAAAGCTTTGATTGGTATATTTGCTTTTGTATTTATTATGTCTGCTCCAGGATGCGGACAAAATCAACAAAAACAATTCAACATGAATTATAAAAAGCTTACCCCCGAGGAAGAAAATATAATTGTCCATAAAGGGACAGAACGTCCTTTTAGTGGGAAATACTGGGACTTTTTTGAAAACGGAACTTATGTGTGCAAACGTTGCGGTGCTCCCCTGTTTCATTCATCCGATAAATTTAAGTCGAGCTGTGGCTGGCCAAGTTTCGACCAGGAAATACCCGGTGCAGTAAAACGCAGCCTGGATGCCGACGGCAGGCGGATTGAAATTACCTGCGCAAATTGCGGCGCCCATCTGGGCCATGTTTTTACCGGCGAAGGATTAACTCCTAAAAATACCAGGCATTGCGTCAATTCACTTTCCCTTGAATTCATTCCCGGTAAAAAAGAAAGTCAGAAAAAAACCGATACAGCAATTTTTGCAGGAGGATGTTTCTGGGGGGTCGATTATTACATGCACAAGGCCAAGGGAGTAATCTCAACGGAAGCAGGATTTATCGGCGGGCATACAAAAAACCCGACCTACAAGGAAGTATGCACGCATACCACAGGCCATGCTGAAGCCGTAAGGATTGTCTTTGATCCTTCCGTAACTAATTTTGAAACTGTAGCCCGCCTGTTTTTTGAAATTCATGACCCCACGCAGGTTGACGGCCAAGGCCCCGATATAGGCGATCAATACCGTTCTGAAATATTTTATCTGTCGAACGAACAAAAACAAACCGCTGAAAAATTAATTAAGATTCTGGAACAAAAAGGCTATAAAGTAGCAACAAAACTTACTCCGGCTTCAACCTTTTGGCCGGCTGAAACTTATCATCAAAAATACTATGAACAGAAAGGGACTTTACCTTACTGTCATGGATATGTAAAAAGGTTTTAAATTTTTTATATCTACCAAATGAAAACCTCCCTGTTACGGGAGGTTTTTTATTTTCATATCCCCGTTAATAGGGCCACTTCCAGTTTTTTACCTCAGGCAGGTCATCTCCATGTTTGTAAATATATTGCTTGTGTTCAATCAATTTATCCCGCATAGTCTGCTTAACATGAGCGCCTATCTTCTCCAGCCTCGGCACACGGTCGATCACATCCATCACCAGGTGAAAACGGTCAAGGTCATTCATCACCACCATGTCAAAAGGTGTGGTGGTTGTCCCTTCTTCTTTATATCCGCGGACATGAATGTTGTAATGATTTGCCCTTCTGTAGGTCAAACGGTGAATCAGCCAGGGATATCCATGAAAAGCAAAAATGACCGGCTTATTGGTAGTAAAAAGGGAATCAAATTCCTTGTCCGACAAACCATGAGGATGTTCACCTGCAGCCTGTAAAGTCATCAGATCCACCACATTGATGAACCTGATTTTCAAATCTTCAAAATATTGCCTGAGCAAATCCACCGCAGCCAGAGATTCTAACGTAGGGACATCGCCTGCACAGGCCATAACCACTTCGGGTTCTGAATGCTGGTCATTGCTTGCCCATTCCCATATCCCTATTCCAGCCGTACAATGCTTCACTGCTGAATCCATGTCCAGATATTGCAGGGCAGGTTGCTTACCGGCTACAATCACATTGATATAATTGCGGCTGCGCAGGCAGTGATCGGTAACCGACAAGAGGGTATTGGCATCGGGGGGCAAATAAACCCGGACTATCTCAGCTTTTTTATTGATTACATGATCAATGAACCCTGGATCCTGATGACTGAATCCGTTGTGATCCTGCCGCCAGACATGAGAAGTAAGCAGGTAATTCAATGAAGCGATAGGCCTGCGCCAGGGAATATGATTGGTTGTCTTCAACCACTTTGCGTGCTGGTTGACCATCGAATCGATAATATGAATAAAGGCCTCATAACAGGAGAAAAATCCATGGCGGCCGGTAAGCAAATAACCTTCGAGCCAGCCCTGGCACATGTGCTCGCTCAACACTTCCATTACCCGTCCATCGGGCGATAAATGATCGTCACTTTTCAAAATATCGCCGGTGAAAACCCTGTCTGTTGCTTCAAACAATGAATTGAGCCGGTTTGAATTTGTTTCGTCTGGCCCCATGATCCGGAAATTCCGGTCATGGTTGCTTAACCTGATTACATCCCGGAGCATCTGGGCCATCACCTTTGTTGCTTCGCTCTCGGTCACACCGGGCTTTTCGACCTTTACGGCATACTTCTGAAAATCGGGCATCTTTAAGTTTTTCAGCAACAAACCCCCATTAGCATTTGGATTGGCGCCCATCCGCAAGTCTCCATTTGGGGCCAGTTCGGCTAAATCCGAACGGAACTTTCCTTCATCATCGAATAATTCTTCAGGTTTATAACTGCGCATCCACTCTTCCAAAAGCCTTAAGTGTTCAGGTTTCGAAGCCAATTCAGCAAGGGGGACCTGATGTGAACGGAATGAATTTTCCACTTCCAGGCCATCAACCATTTTCGGTCCGGTCCATCCCTTGGGGCTCCTCAGGATAATCATGGGCCAGGCCGGCCGTTGTTTGAAGCCATGAGTCCGGATATCTGCCTGTATATTTCTGATTTCCTCAACAACCACATCCAGTGTTGCAGCCATCTTCTGGTGCATGGGTTCTGCTTCTTCGCCTTCGACAAAATAAACCTTGTATCCGTATCCCTCAAACAGGCTGGTTAATTCCTTCTGGCTAATCCTTGCCAGCAAAGTAGGATTTGCAATTTTGTACCCATTCAGGTGCAAAACAGGAAGTACAGCACCATCATGAACAGGGTTTAAAAATTTGTTTGAGTGCCAGCTGGCTGCCAATGCGCCGGTTTCAGCCTCCCCATCACCAACTACGCAACAGGCCAGTAAATCAGGATTATCGAAAACTGCGCCATAAGCATGTAAAAGCGAATAACCCAATTCACCTCCTTCGTTGATAGAACCGGGCGTTTCAGGCGCAACATGACTGGGAATTCCGCCGGGAAATGAAAACTGCTTGAACAGTTTTTTCATCCCTTCTTCATCCTGAGTGATATCCGGGTAAATTTCGCTGTAAGTTCCTTCCAGGTAGGTATTGGCAACAAGGCCGGGACCGCCATGACCCGGGCCTGTCACATAAATCATGTTCAGGTTATTTTTCTTGATCACCCTGTTCAGGTGAGCATAAATGAAGTTTAGCCCTGGCGTTGTTCCCCAGTGCCCAAGCAGTCGCGGTTTCACATGCTCGATTTTCAACGGCTCCCTCAAAAGCGGATTGTCATATAAGTAGATTTGACCCACCGATAAATAATTGGCTGCACGCCAGTAAGCATTTATTTTTTTTACTTCATCAGCGGATAAGGGGTTGGTTTTGATCAGTTCATTTTCAGCCATAATTTTCAAGGTTTAAAATTTCTATACAAAGCCAATAATTTGAAAATATGATTTTACCCTTCCCTATTGAGCAAATTTCATAAAAGATTTATCTGGAATTGATTAAACCGGGTAAAATAAATAGAATGAGAATTTCAATTAAATTTAAGAAAAACAGTTTTATTTTCAGCTGTATTTGATCATAAAATCATCAACCAGTCACTCAAAATCAAAAGCAATCCGTTAAACGATCACCTTGACCGTAACAAAATAATTTTCTTTTTCCCCGGGATAAAACTGAAGGAATCAGATTTAATCAATTGACCACAATTTCATAACTTAGCGGGAAATTTATTTATCAATTGGCCGGGATGAAGTACAGCGATAAAAAAGATATTGAAAGGAAAATAAAAGAATCCCACTTGCGGAGTCAGAAATCCGGGGTGAGAAAAGACCAGTTTTTTTCCAGATCAATTTTATCTGCCGGACAATTGGAAAGTCAACTTCAAATAAACCGGCACCTGCTGGAAATTGCCGGTCATTTTCTCTATTTTTTCAATGAGTTTGTTGAGCATACAGGGGCAATTGTCGTATTGACGGATCAAAACGGTTGCATTCTAAAATTATTGGGTAATAAAAACATCAGCCAGGGAGCGCAAAAATCTGCTCTGGCCGAAGGGGCGTACCTGGATGAAAAAAATATGGGGACCAATGCAATTGGAATGGCTATTTTGGAAAACGAGCCGGTGCAAATTTCGTCTCATGAAAATTATATCACTGCCTTCCATCAGTTGACCTGCTCTGCTGCCCCTATCCATAAAGACGGTGAAATAATCGGAATACTGGGCCTTTGTGAACGCAGCACCAAAGCTCAACTTTATTCCCTGGGAATGGTAGCAGCAGTGGTCCATTCCATTGAAGACCATATAAAGAATGAAGAAACCCAACAAGATCTGTTGGAAGCTTTTAAGTACATCAATTCCATCATCAACACTTTTTCATTTGGCGTTTTGACTACAGATTTGAGCGGCAAAATTTCAAGAATAAATGCCGAGGCATGTAAGTTACTCAATAATCAGGCAGATGAACTTGTAGAAAAAAATTTATTGGGCATTATGCCCGATGGAGGGATAATCATTAAAACCTTGTCCGAAGGAAGGTCATTCGAAGATAAAGAAATGACCATGATTTCAGGCCAGAAGACCGAAAAGTTTAACATTAGCGCTTATCCCATCAAAAACGACCAGGGTGAATTGATCAGCATATTGATCATTTTTAATGAGATTAAAAAAATCATCCATCTGGTCAATAAATATACAGGAATGCATGCCCACTATACTTTTGATGACATCATCGGGAAAAGCCGGGAAATTCAATGGATCATTGAATTTGCCAAAAGTGTGGCCAGCAGTCCCTCGACGATTTTGATCCAGGGTGAAAGCGGCACAGGCAAAGAAGTATTCGCCCAATCCATCCACAATGCCAGTGACAGGTCTGAAAACGGATTTGTAGCCGTCAATTGCGGTGCCATACCCGAAAGCCTTATTGAGAGTGAATTATTTGGCTATGATGAAGGAGCTTTTACCGGAGCCATCAAAGGGGGTCGGCCAGGAAAATTTGAACTGGCCAATGGCGGAACTTTATTCCTCGATGAAATCGGAGAAATGCCCCTGAGCATGCAAGTCAAACTGCTTAGGGCACTGCAGGAAAATTGCATCACCCGCGTAGGAAGCACCAAGGATATTCCCGTTGACGTCCGTATCATTGCCGCAACCAATAAAGACCTCAAACATGAGGTTGAAAGAGGAAGGTTCAGGCTGGACCTTTTTTACCGTTTAAGTGTAATTCCCATAGTTTTGCCTCCCCTTAAAAAGAGAATTGAAGATATTCCCCTGTTCATTGATTTTTTCCTGAATGCAAAATCGGCTAAACTGAATAAGGCTGTCCCTCAAATATCACCGGCTTTGATGAATGAAATGTTGACCTACAGCTGGCCGGGTAATATCAGGGAGCTGGAAAATTTTATTGAAAAGACCGTAAACCTCGAAGGCAAAGTAAATATTGACGAACATTTAAAGGAAATTTTCCCGGAGGCTGCAATTCAAAAGGAAGTGCCGCTTGTACCTTCAACCGAAACGATAGAAACACTGGAAGAAATTGAAAAAAGAGCCATCCAAAAAACCCTGGTTCTTTCAAACGGGAACATCACCCAGACAGCCAGGAACCTTCATATCAGCCGAAATACCCTTTACCTGAAATTAAAAAAATACAAACTCACTTGATTGTCCTATTTCAGGACATTGTCCTATATTTATACAGTTGAATTTGTATATTTGTTCATTTATAGGACATTTTTATTGGCGTTATTTTTTTCACAAATAGCTATAATATTCTTTTACAATATTTTATAAATTTTGGCACAGCTATTGTTATAAAAATAACAATTATGTTTTTTAAATAACAATATTTGGAGGATTTATAAATGGCACGTTTCACATTACCCAGAGACATCTACTTTGGAGAAAATTCGCTGGAAGAATTAAAAAACCTGAGAGGGAAAAAAGCCATGGTAGTTGTTGGTGGGGGGTCAATGAAGAAGTTTGGTTTTTTGGGAAAGACGGTTTCTTACCTGAAAGAAGCTGGTTTAGAAGTAGAATTGTTTGAAGGGGTTGAGCCGGATCCGTCTGTTGAAACTGTAATGCGTGGTGCAGAAGCAATGCAGAAATTTCAGCCCGACTGGATCGTTTCCATGGGAGGTGGTTCGCCGATAGATGCTGCAAAAGCCATGTGGATCTTTTACGAATATCCCGATTTTAGTTTTGATCAGGCAATTATACCCTTTGGACTTCCCGAACTAAGAAGAAAAGCAAAATTTGTTGCTATTCCTTCCACCAGTGGTACGGCAACTGAGGTAACCGCTTTTTCGGTTATTACGGATTACAAATCCAGGATAAAATATCCTATTGCAGATTTTAACATTACTCCGGATATTGCCATTGTCGATCCTGAACTGGCACAAACCATGCCCCCAACCCTTACGGCACATACAGGCATGGATGCCCTGACCCATGCCACTGAAGCTTATGTCGCAGCATTAAGGTCTCCCTTCAGCAATCCCCTGGCTATGGAAGCCATTGAAATGATTTATGACTGCCTGATTAAATCTTATAAAGGCGACAAAGAAGCCAGAAATCAAATGCATATTGCCCAGTGCCTTGCAGGTATGGCATTTTCTAATGCACTGCTTGGAATTACCCACAGCATGGCGCATAAAACAGGACCTGTTTTTAATATAGCCCATGGTTGCGCAAATGCAATTTACCTGCCTTATGTAATTGATTTCAACAAAAAAGTTTGCGCTACACAATATGCGGAAATTGCAAAAAGACTTAAACTGCCCGGCAATACAACTGAAGAACTGGTCAATGCTTACACGGCATTAATCCAGTCGTTGAACCGACAGATGAACATTCCTCTTACACTTAAAGATTTCGGAGTAAGCGAAGCTGATTTTAAAGCCAATTTGAAGTTTATCTCTGAAAATGCCCTCCTGGATGCCTGCACTGGAGCTAATCCAAGACCGGTCAGCAAAGAGGAAATGGAAAAATTATTTACCTGCATTTATTATGGCCAAAAGGTAGATTTTTGATTCTTGTTTTCTATTTTAGCGCTCCTGCACAAAAAGCAGGAGCGTTTTTTCATTTTTAGAAAGTATGGGTTGATTTTTCCCTTTCTAGTATGTATTTTAAGCTATTCGAATCTACATTTAAACATGAAAATTAATAACCAGGAAAGCCAACAATTATCAGATATTCCTGAAGATGTTCTGAAACGAATGCCTTCTTATTTAAATTATCTTAGGTTTTTAAAGCTTAAAGGCAAAACTTATATTTCTGCCGACCATATTGCCAAAGATATGGATTATACCCATTCTATGGTGGTCAATGATATTTCCTACTCCAGGAATTTTGATCCTTCTCTTGATATTTATAACATTGAGATTCTAATCAATGGCATTGAGACCATGCTGGGATATCACAAGATACAGGAAATTCTGGTGGTGGGCGCAAAACGATTTGGGGACGAGTTTATTCTGAATAAAACATTAAAAAATTGTAATTTAAAAATTGAAGCCGTTTTTGATTCCAGTTCTTCCTTCATCGGCAAAAACATTAAAGGTTACCAGGTCATGTCGGTTCAAAAATTGAAAAATTTGGCAAACCGCATGAATATTCAAATCGGTATTCTGATTAACAACAATGAAGAAGCCCAACAAATTGCCGATTTAATGTCCACCTCTGGAATAAAAATAATATGGAATTTTACAGCCCAGGAACTTAGGGTGCCCAATTCCGTATTTGTCCTGAATTCGGATACCCATGATAATTTAGTTGATCAATATCATATAATTTATAATCAACTAATTAATAAATAGTTAATACCCATCCCCCTGAAATCTTCCTAAAAATCTTCATCCCAAAAAAATCATAAAGCTGTTTTGGAATCAATACAGGGAATCAACACGAAATTTCTCATCAACCACAAAGAACTCGTGATCAATAGGAAATTCAAGCTGTTCTTTCCTATTAACCGCCATAAAACGGAGGCAAAAGAGCTATCTCATCATTGTTTTTAAAATTATCCGCCTTATTCAGAATTTTATTCAAGGCCACCTGGTAATGAATTTTTGAAAGGGCAGGATACTTGCCGGCCAGATAACCTTTTAAAGAGGCTGAATCAATAATATCTTTCAATTCAAATTGCTTTTTCCCAATAATATCGGCAACTTCACCGAAACAAATAATTTTAATTTTCATCGTGATGTAGTTTAATTATTTCTTTAATTAAAACTGTACAGGTTAATGTGCTTCAAGCCAGTTCTGCCCTACTCCGATTTCAACCAAAAGTGGGACTTTCAATTTCACTGCAGATTCCATTTCTGTTTTCACCAGTTCCCTGACTTCTTCCAATTCCGGCTTAAAAACATCCAGAACAAGTTCGTCATGAACCTGCAATATCAATAAACTTTGTAATTTCCTTTCATTTAATTTTTTCTGGATATTGACCATGGCAATTTTAATGATGTCGGCAGCCGATCCCTGAACAGGCGCATTAATTGCATTTCGCTCGGCTACTCCCCTGACCACCGCATTTGCAGAATGTATATCTTTCAGAAAACGTTTCCTGCCTAAAATGGTCTCAACATATCCCTTATCTCTTGCACCGTCAATAACCTGATTCATGTATTTCTTAACTTCCGGGAAATTCTCAAAATAACCCTCAATTAAGGCCTTTGCTTCAGCCCTGGGTATATTTAACCGTTCCGACAAACC
>JAUZOH010000146.1 GCA_030706565.1 Bacteroidota bacterium
GGCTGGTGCTCAATGCACATCTTTCAAAAATTATAAATCTAATCGTCATTGTGGGAGGTGTGTTGTTGACATATCCTCATGTTTGGATCGGCCGGAAAATCCTGGACCGGCATCAAACAATAAGCCATGCCGTCTGGACAACAACGTTTGTCCATTTTGGCTTGGGTTTCACATTTGGCATTCCTGTCGTCCGGGCACTTACCACGTACCGGGATTGGCCCGGATGGGTGCTTCCAATTCCATCCGCAATCGGTTTGATCCTGGTCATCATCACCGGGGCAGCTGCATTTCTGACAGTAGCGAACCTGGCATTGAAAGGATTCGGGGCACCCTTTTTCATTTCGCTCAGTAAAAAACTGGCAGTAGATTGGATGTATGCCTGGACCCGCAATCCCATGGTACTGGCAGCCCTTTCGTTCCTTCTGTCATTGGGAATCTGGTTTCAGTCACTGTTGTTTGTGCTATGGGCACTCATCGTTTTTGCACCGGCATTGTTATTTTTTATAAAGATGTATGAAGAACGTGAACTTGAGTTCCGTTTTGGGGCATCCTATCTTGAATACAAATCAAAAACACCGATGTTGTTCCCGCAAAAACCGGGAAAGACAAAAAACGCTTCCGGTACAGGCAGGTAAATATAACATTCTACCAAATAGACTTTCCTTCATCTACTTCCAGGTTAACAACTTCAATATTATTTCCCCAGAACCTGAAACCTTCCCTGTTGTTGCCGTCAACCTTTCGTTCCATCGAATAGGAGTATATACCCCCGTCAATAAAGATTTCGATGGAGGTTTTGTCCAGATAAATGTCTGCGGTGAGTTCCATGCTGGTCCTTTCCTGGGGTGAATAAAAGACACCATTGATGGTGTTGTTGCTCAAGTCGTAATCAATAAGTCTCTGTCCGTTTAAGTCAATGCCTGCACTGGTAGCCTGGAACAACCGGAATGTAGTCCTTATCCTGAGCAGATCTTTGTTCCCGAAATCCTTGAGGTGTTCATTGGCCTGAGCAGAACTGAGTCCTTTCCATTGCGCCAGCCGGGAGAACAATTGTTCCGTTTCCTTGACCGGGAAGCTGAAGAGCCTGACACCTTCCTTAGTGGTACGCAGGGTCAATTCGGTTGGCAGCAGCATCATACTGTTAAAGGGCATTCCGGGTTGCTGTATCCTGCCCCACCCCAACTGGATGCGGCGGCCGTCGCTTTCAGGGATATTGTTGAAGGTTTGGGCCGCATACATGGATCCTTTACAGTAGTAATACTTACCGGCCAATGGAGTAAAGACCTTGCCATCGAAGTTACCCAGCATATAGTTGCTGCTGGCGCCCGACATCACCCACATCTTGTTATCAGGGTTTCCATCCACGGGAAGTTCAAACAGGTCGGGGCATTCCCAGAAACCGGTAACATGACTTTCATATTTCCAGTCCTTCAGGTTGGTGGAAGTGTAGATGGAATTGCCGTCGCGTTCGTTCAGTACCAATACCCAATGGTTGCCAGGTTTGTACCAGAAAACTCTCGGATCGCGGGTATCTGTGCTGTTCCATTTTTCTTTGGAATCGATAACCGGATTCTTATCATATTTGGTCCAGGTGCGGCCCTTATCAAGACTGTAGGCGATACATTGTGTCTGTCTATCCGGACTGGCCGCTGTATAGACTGCGATCATGGGCGGTACATTCCCCTTTCCAAATCCGGATGTATTCTGGTAATCGATTACTGCAGAACCGGAAAACATGGTGCCCAGCTGGTCAGGATACAGGGCCTCGGGCAATTCCTGCCAGTGTACCAGGTCATTGCTGACAGCATGCCCCCAATGCATATTTTCCCATTCGCGTTCATAGGGATTATGTTGGTAAAACAGATGGTATTCACCGCTGTAAAAGAGCAGCCCGTTGGGATCGTTTGTCCAGCCCCTGCGGGTAGTAAAATGATATTGGGGACGGTTCTTTTCATGGTAAACAGGAGCTCCGCTCGTCCTGATTGTGTCTTCCTGGCTGATGTTGGCCAATCCCGACGGATTTCCCTGATATGAAATCCTTACATTCTTGCCCTTGTATGCAGAAACGTCAACAAATACCCAGTAGTCGGGTTGTCCTGAAGCCAGCCGTATGACGAAGCTGCGGTTTTCCCTGCCGTTAAGGCTGAAAGTCATCCTGGACCTTTCCTCCTTTTGCGAAACCGGGATGTTTAGGTATTTTTTGGTGATTCTGAAAGTTTTTTCCTGTGCATGGGTGGCTGTTACAGCCAGGACAAGGCATACAACAATAGCAGCAAAGGTCTTTTTCATGAATGAAGAATTTAGATTACAATATTAATGAAAAATCAACACGAATGTTGTAACGCCATAAAACCTTTTCAAATCAGTCTTATGCGAAGGTTTTGCAATTTATACAGGCAGAAACTGTGTAATTGCTTTGCCACTCACCCACTCTCCAGCAACTATCATTTAATTGACCATCAATCACAGGAGGTACTGTAATATGGAAAGTAGTGTATACCCGCTTTTTATAATGCGACTTATCGTTAGGATTAATTATTCCGGAACAAAGAATTGTTCCGGAATAATTATGTCTTAAGACAGAATTCGGTCTGTTAGCTAAAAAAAAGAAAATAGAACACCCGATTAACAATCGATTACAATAATCGTACATCGTACCTATTATTTTTTAGGAGTTCCCATAAAACGTTTTGTCAGCCATTTTCGAACAGGGATATCATATAACTTCAAACATACATACGCAAGAGCTATACTGGCCAGAAGGACGATAAGAGCAACAGGTAACGATTGCGTTAAAGAAATATTCTTATTTGATACCCAGGCCGTAAACAAATATATAAATGGGTAATGAATGATGTATATTGGGAAAGAGATATTTCCAAGAAACTCACATATCTTTGAAGGCAATTTTCCCACTACCTTACCACTGGCCCCAAGGTAAACAATAAGAGGGAAAAGGAATATGATACAAAAAGAAACATAAAGTCCATTCATCCACAGATGATTGCTTCCCCCAATCCTGGGTACTGAAAGGATAATCACCAACAGCAGGCTGCACCAAAAGAAAGCATGTTTAATATGTCCAGGTTTGCAAATACGGGAGAGCAATAAGCCTGCAAAAAAGGGGTAAAGCAACCGGGTAAAGCCAATGCGCAGTTGCGATGGTTCAACTGACCAACCTCCTATAACGTCTCCATTGGGACCAAACACGGAAAGTTGAATAAGAATACAACCGAAAATAAACACAAAAACCGCAAGCAATTTATTTGAGAATTTCCGTATAAAAAGTGCATAAAGGATATTGGCAATATATTCAAAGAACAAAGACCATGCCGGGCCATCCAGAGGATGCATCTCCTGCCAGCCTCTGATATCCATTGATGGAGGTACAGGAAGCAATGTAAAACCGATCAGCATAATCAGTAACATTTCCCAAACCGGGGTTTGACGGATCATAGGAAAAACTGCAGAACCCTGAAAATAAAAACATACTGCCCCAATAACCATACCGGCTATAATCATTGGATGCAGCCTGATAAGACGACGTTTGAAAAAACCTTTTAAAGTCATTTTATCCCAACGGTTATCATAAGCATAGCCAATAACAAAACCGGAAAGGACAAAGAAAAAATCAACTGCCAAATAACCATGGTTTATTATCTGTTTTAAATTACTGCCACCCGTAAATGTTTCCAGAAGATGGAACATGACGACCATCACAGCCGCTACGCCGCGTAATCCGTCGAGTATCTCATAGTGTTTTTTAGTATCAGAAAATGAAGCTGAAGAAATGTAATTCATAGGTTAATATTTTTAAATTTTGCCAAAAATAGTTCCCCGCCTTACTTCCTTATTGTCGTTTATTAAATATTTATTGTCGTATATTTACAGGGTCTTAAAAAGAGCAGGTACAATATGCATGAAAATATCAAATATTGTCATGTCCGTTTTAGTGATGAAAAATCTTTTTCATTTGATCATGTCCACATTGTCTGGAATGAGCAAATCACATTGCATCAAAGCGATACATGGGAATTATCCTATATTGTAAAAGGGAGTGGCACACGTATTATCGGAAATATTGTAGAAACCTTTTCGTGTGGCGAAGCCATCCTGCTGCCTCCCAATATTCCACACGGATGGTATTTCAATGAATATGATCATGATAAGGAAGGTAAAATAGAAAATATCACGATCATTTTCCCGCAATCCTTATTAGAAAAATTTGCCAATATATTTCCGGAGGCAAAAAATTACATTTTACAAATCAGCCAATATAAACAGGCTATAAGGCTTGAAGGGAATACCTTAGTATCTGTGCAGAAAATTTTGACTGCCATGTTATCTCAAAACGATATAGAGCAATTGTCATCTTTTATCAATCTACTCTCCGTAATTTCATCGTCGGATGAAACACACATTGTAGGCCTTTATCACAAACAAAATAAAAGTACGGCTAAAATGCAGGAAGTATCCCGGTTCATGGTCAATAATTTCCAGCACAGAATAGCGCTTGATGAAGTTGCAAAATATGTTGGAATGAACCGTTCATCCTTTTGTACTTTCTTCAAAAGGATGAAAGGAAAGTCTTTTTTCAGTGTTTTAAATGAGTACCGTATCGATTGCTCCTGCCTTATGCTCCGGGAAACGAAAAGGTCTATAGCTGATATTTGTTATGCGGTAGGATTTAACGATGTACCTTACTATAACCGGACATTTAAAAAACTTAAAGGAGAAACGCCTAAAGATTACAGGACCAAACAACAACAGATAAAGTTATCCAAATCAACAACGTAATAATTTAACTATCTGCAAATTGAAAGCAAATTTGAAATAAAAAAGCAACTGTAATTTTGCGATTTTTTAACAGTACTCATCACTATTATTACAAAAAAACCTCCAGGATATCCCGGAGGTTCTCAAAGAGAAAAATATATTTCATTTTACATGCATCTCTTAAAACACCACTTTAAATTCCACCCTGCGGTTTTTAGCCTTTCCTGCAGCAGTACTATTATCTGCAACAGGCTGTGTTTGTCCAAAGCCCTGAGCCTTCAATCTTCCGGCATTAATGCCTTTTTTCACTAAATAGGCTTTCACGGCATCAGCACGTTTTTGGGACAGAATCATATTGTGTGCAGGAGTACCGATATTATCGGTATGTCCATTTATTTCCAGGTTGTATTCAGGATCTTCATTCATTACAGCTACCACCTGGTTTAAAATCGGGAACGACGCGGGTTTAATAATATCTTTACCTGTTTCGAACTGTATGCCGGTAAGGGCTTTTGCAAAAATTTTCTTTGCAGTTGCTTTAACCTCCGGACATCCATTGTTTGATTTAAGGCCTTTTACCTTCGGGCATTTATCCAAATAATCAGGAACGCCATCACCATCCGAATCCAAAGGACAACCTTTAGCATCAACTGTTACCCCTTTAGGGGTGCCAGGGCATTTATCAAGATAATCGGGAACGCCGTCGCCATCCGAATCCAAAGGACAGCCATTTTTACCGACTGCCACACCATGAGGCGTATCAGGACATTTATCCAAATAATCGGGAACACCGTCGCCATCTGAATCCAAAGGACAGCCACTTGCATTAACTTTAACTCCCGGAGGTGTATTCGGACACTTATCCAGGTAATCGGGAACGCCATCTCCATCTGAATCTAAAGGACAACCGTTAGCATCGACTGCAACACCCTGTGGAGTACCGGGACACTTATCAAGATAGTCGGGAACGCCATCACCATCTGAATCTATCGGACAGCCGCGGGCATCGACGGTTACCCCCTTAGGGGTTCCGGGACATCTGTCATATTTATCTGCAACCCCATCACCATCCGAATCCTTCTTCTTGCCAAAACTGAAGACCAACCCTATCTCATTCTGGAAATAACGGTCATGTTTCCCTTTCCACCATCCATCATGCACATCATGGTTAGTCGGGGTATACAGGAAAAGATACTGAACAGCAAACCAGCTGTTGAAATTATATTTAAGTCCCGCGCCCATCGGAACAATAAAATCAGTAATACTGGTTTTGTATATACTTGGCCCATAATATGTTGCACCACCTAATCCTATAGTAAGATAAGGTTGCAACTTTGCTTTGGCCGGCAGGATACAACCGTTGTTCAACTTGTAATTCAACATTAGGGAATAATCAGTTTTATGTCCGAAAAAATGAGAAGGGACATGCTTTAAATCAGATTTATACCCGTAACTTCCCCAGGAGAACCTTCCTCCCAGGTCAAAGGAGTGATTCAGGTAGCGGAATAAACCCAATGACCCGAAAGCATTAAAATCCTGGTCAAAATCGAAAAGTCCGTTGCCCAGGTCACCTTTATATTCGTTCTTTCCGAATCCCATGCTCAAACCCCATTTGTTATCTTCGGTCTGAGCCGAAACAAATGTACTTACCATACATAACATCATGGTAAAAAGCAAAAGTTTATGTTTCTTCATTTTCCAAGGTATTAATTAAAAAATTGGAAATAACTATGAATAAATTTAATAAATATTTCGTTAATTAGCTATAAATCTTTGACTTTTATATTCATCAAGTTTAGCAATTCTACTTCTGCATGCTTCTTAAAGAATTATTAAATTTATTCTGTTATATCTGGAATTCA
Source organism: Bacteroidota bacterium (assembly GCA_030706565.1). Classification (NCBI taxonomy): domain Bacteria; kingdom Pseudomonadati; phylum Bacteroidota; species Bacteroidota bacterium. The sequence goes on from JAUZOH010000146.1 coordinate 6,639, forward strand.
TACCCTATGAAGATTAGTTTCCATTGATGTTAATTGTATTGATGCGTTCCCGGTTTCCGGCAGCATCTTTCAATTAGGAAATTTTTCCCAGTTTATTGACGATCTCTACTATTTAGTAAACATGGAATAATAAGTAAGACATCCATACATACTCCATTACCTCTTTCATTTTCCTTTCCCCTATTAAAAAAGGCAGATTAATATGAACAAAAGATTTCGCTTTGCCACGGGCTAAATCCGCTAATTGAAACATTCATTCAGAAAACAGCAAACACAGATATTTTATTTATTCTAAAATACTTTACGCAATTTAAAGAGAACGGCGCAATACAGCAGGTTTTGACTGAAGTTTAAGTACAGCCTTAACAAGACCAGGTGAAGTTGCAGTAAGCGTAATTTCACCTGGTTGGCCGGTAGTCTGGATAATCACCTGAGCCAAACCATTGAATAATGACCTCTTCCAGGTTGATGCGGGCTTGATTACCTGTATAAGCCCGGGATCAGTATTTAGAGCCTCCCACTGATTCTTTTTTACCAAAGGATGGCAAACAACCGCATATACATTTTTACCCTTTTTAAGTAAGGAATTGTCGAGCAGATAACTCTGACCAGCATCACCCCGTTTAACATCTCTGGCAATCAACCGTCCATTGATATAAACAGATTGCAGTTCCCCCAGACTTTTAGCCAGCAGGGTCACTTTCAAACTGTCGTTAATCAGGGACAAATCAAACGTCCCACGGATAATGGCCAGATGCGCAGTATCCTGTTTAACCCGGTTTTCCGAATCCACTTCCTTAAAAGCAGCCTTCCACCCGGAATCATCAAAATCATATTGCACCAAAGTATTTATCGAAACACTGTCGGCAGCTAATTGTTTAAGGCCATTAATCGGAATCCGGTCTACTTTCTCAATATACCGGTCAGGTTCATGGGAAGCAGGATCGCCATTGCCAACTCCAATCATTTTAGCGGGCCCGTCAACAGAAAATTCAATTTCATTATTTGCAACAGGCACCAGCCTGCCTTTCTTATCGTTGGCCTGAACTGTAATGACAGAGACATCCTCACGATCGGCTTTCAGGATATTGCGGTCAGGTGTAAGCTGAAGGACAGCCGGTTCGCCGGTAGTTTCAACTTTCTCGCTGATCATTTCTTTTCCGCTTTTATAACCGCGAGCAAGTAAAGTGCCGGGTTCGTAGTTTACTTTCCATTCCAAATGAGAGTTGACCGGGGTGGTTTTCCTGCCCAGGCTTTTTTTATTGAGGAATAATTCCACCTCATCGCAATTGGAATAAGCCCAAACATCGACGGTTTGACCTTCTTTGCCTTTCCAGTTCCAGTGAGGCAAAAGATGCAGCACAGGCTTATCCGTCCACCAGGACTTAAGATAATAAAACATATCCTTTGGAAACCCGCATAAATCAAGTATTCCGCTTTGCGAGGCCACCTGCGGCCATCCATAAGGATTGGGTTCTCCTCTGTAATCAAAGCCTGTCCAAAAGAAAAGGCCGGAAAGGAAAGGACGGGCGGCATAAAACTTCAGACCGGTTTCCATGCTGGTGCCATTGTGCTTTCTATCTGTAGCTTCCATGTGGGCATTGGCTTTATCATCCTCGTATACGCCGCGTGTACTGCGTGAGGTTGTCTCCTCGGTGCCTACAGCCGGCTGGTTGGGAAATGCAGCATGTTGAGCATCTATATCGCCATTGAAAATATAATTATATCCCATCATATCGTTCACTGTAGAAGTACCATGGCCCCATCCACCGCTGGTTGCAACGGTGAAGCGGCGGGTCGAATCCAATTGCCGGGCAAAGGCCTGCATGGTTGAAGTGATGCGCGCACCTTTCTCATTTCCTTCAATAGCCCACTCCTCATTACCCAGCGACCAGATGAAAACGGAAGGATGATTTCTGTCCCTGAGAATCATACGTTTAATCAATTCCAGATGTTCTGGCGTAGATCCCATCAGGCGGTTTTCGTCCAGCACGAGCATTCCAAGCCGGTCGCAGGCATCAAGCAATTCCGGCGTAGGAGGATTATGCGAGCAACGAAAAGCATTTGCCCCCATTTCTTTAAGCTTTCTGATCCTGAATTCCTGCAGGGCATCAGGGATTGCAGTACCAACA
>JAUZOH010000147.1 GCA_030706565.1 Bacteroidota bacterium
CCAGCAATTTCCCCGTTCAACCGTGCAGCAGCGATATCCCATGTGGCTGCAAGTGAAATAGGTGCCGGCAGGGCTGTAGCCTTTCCCTCATGACCAGGACCACCGGGGCCAACTCCGGCCGGACCATTGGTAATAGGAAAAACGGGAATGTTTAGCCTGGAAACTCCTGGAACTACTCTATACTCCGACTTATTTTTTATACCATGTAATTGTGCAATTTTTTCATCAAGGGTCATCTGTTTAACAACTTTTCTTGCAGATGCCTCATATTCAGGTTGTACGGTTTGCATCTGCATTTTCGAACAACCAGCCGCCAACACTATAATAGCCCCAGCATATATGGCTTTGTTGATTGCAGAATTCCTTTTATAACACCTTTTCATAAAAATTATTATTTTGTTAGTTATCTTATATAAGCTTTTTGTGTTTTCTATCCAACTCTAGGATTATAACAAAACCTGTTATTCCTATTTAGACAAAAAATATACAAAACAGTTTAATTACCTTAACACTTATTTTCAATAGAAAGATTTTATTTTGAGGAAAATTAAGCTTAGAATACAGGATTGTATTTTAATGATTATAAAATATATTATCTCCATCAAGGTATTTATTAAAACCGAGAGAAAGCATCCATAAGAGTTCCTTACTACCAGACATAAAAAAACCTGCAATGAATTAACATTGCAGGCCAAATTTTCATAAAAGATTATTGTTTATTTCTTCAATCCGTTTAAACCATCTTTTGCACGCTGGTCGTTAGGATCAAGAGCAAGTACTTTATTCCAGTATTCAATGGAAAGATTAACATTCTTATCTTTTGTTGCCCTGTCCGATGATTTTTCGGAAAGTAAATAATAGTAATATCCATTATAAGAATAACATTCGATAAGGTTCTTCTTGTTTTTATTTCCATTAGCAGCTTCAATCAATTTTGCAGCATTTTCATAAAAAGGCTTAGCCAATCCCAATACTGATTCGGGATCAATTAAACTATTTGTCCTGGCCCTCCAGAAATAACCCAAATAATTATCCGGAGCTATTTGAGTCACCTTACTAAAAGCAGTATCGGCCATTACAAAAATAGGACGGACAATGGAGGTATCCTTATTTTCCTTTGTTTCTTTTTGTCCTTCCAGGAAATATTCTCTACCCAATTTAAAATAGTTCACTACCACATCAGCAGGATTCTTTTCTATAAGGACTTTAAAATAAGTGGCTGCATCCATATGTTGATTTGTCCTTGATAGGGCTGAAGCCAAATCTTCATACAAGGAAACATCTGAAGTATCAGTTGCCACAGCTTTCTTAAGATTAATAATAGCTAAAGAATCCTGATTGTTTTTAATCAGCAACCTGCCATAATATTGATAATCAGTAGATATTACTTTCTTAGGATCTTGAACTTTAAAAAATTGTTCCATATAATCCAAACCACTCTTATAATCTTCAGTTTCATAAGAAATATAAGCTTTCAACCTGTACATTACAGCATTATTAGGCGACTCTTTCAAAATATCATTTATTTCTTTTTGAGCAGCCTCATAATTTTTAGTGAAAAATAAAACCGAAGTATACCTTTCCTTATCTTCCAAAGTAATTTCAGCTAAATTGTTATACTTGCCATAATAATTAACAGCATCATTGTAACGGCCAAAAAGGTAATTCAAATCACCTAAATCTTTATAAATCAGCACATTCGTTGAATCCAATTTTAATGCATTGGAATATGCCTTAAAAGATTCAACATAATTCCTGCCGCTGGCATAAATTTCACCTAATTTGATAAAAGCAGTGATATTTTTCTTATCATAATAAATAGCACGTTCATAATCATTAGCAGCATCGCCATAGTTGGAATTCAAATATTGCAGGTTCCCTTGTTGAATGTATATATTTGAATTTTTGGAATCTACGTCTTTTGCAATATTTAAATAATAGTTTGCAATAGTGGTGTCTTTAACATCACTTGAAATGGTGGCTTCGACAATAGCACAAATGGTTGCAACATCTTTTTTATGGATCTTTCTTGCTTTTTCAAATAAGGCTTTAGCCTCATCAGTCTTTTGATTCTGCAAAAGAATTTTTCCTGAACCAATATAGTTTAAAGCTTCATCAGGATTTGCGGAAATTCCACTATTATAACAGAATTTTGCCGAATCTATATTTTTTTGTTTAAAATAAATTTCTCCAAGGTAATACCAACTTTTAGCATCTCCCGGATTCTTTTTAGTTAATTGTTTAAAAGTATTTTTAGCGCGGTTAAGCTGATTTTGTTCAAAATAACTTTTGCCGCCTTCAAAATCCTGCCCGAAAAGTGAAAAACACCCCATCAGACCGAATACAATTAAACCGGTAACTGAAATTCTTTTTGCGCTTGTTCCCATAGACTTTAGTTTAATAATTATCGTTTACTTCAATGATTCGTACTGGTTGTGTTGCAGGCAATATCCCTGCTTTCAATATAATTCTTTGTCCACGATCGCTTGCCAAAAAAGAAACAAATCCGTGGATAAGCCCTATATGGGGATCATTATTGATAGCGTAAATATTTCTAGTCAAAGGATACCATCCTTTTGAAATATATGCCTGATAAGGTTGATAAGTATTTGTAGAGGTAGCTGTTTTTTCTTTAGTTAGAGCCATAACCCTAACTTTCTTCAAAAAAGAAAGGGAAGTACTGTCACTTTTATTACTAACCCAACTAACTCCAATAAAACCAATAGCATTAGGTGTCTGGGAAACATACTGTACAACATCCTTATTATATTCCATGGCAGACAGATGCTTGGAGAGAGGGATAGTTTTACTGATCGAATCCAATACGAAACGAACCGTACTGGAATTTGGATTGTCAAAAACAACTTTGATATTCCCCAGTCTTGATTTAGGAAATATTTGTTTCCATTTAGTCACTTTACCGGTTACAATATCAAAAATATTATTCATGCTGAGTATAGAATCCCTGTTGCTGGGATGAATAATTAAAGCCACAGCATCAACAGCAATTTTTGTTACGGTAGGATATAATTTTTTACTATGAAAATAATCAATCTCATTAGCTTTTAAAGGTCTGGAAACAATAATCATGTTGGTTTTACCCTTAACAAGTAAATTAAGCGCTTCAGTTTCAGACTTATAAATAGGATTTACTTTTGCATACTGATATAATCCTTGAAAAACTTGAATTTCAGCATCGGCTATGGGTTTAAATGTTTCATCGACACAAATAGAAACTTCCCCTGTTGTAGGAGTATCTGCTGGCTTCTTATCTCCAGACCTGTTTTGGCAAGAGATTAAAACAAACAACAGCATAAAAAGGGAAAGGATGGTTTTAATTTTCATCATCATTTTCATCTTTTTTAAAAGAATTTATTAACCGATAAGCTCTAAAACAGCCATAGGCAAGTAAAAATATACCAAAAGCCTTTTTTTGAAAATCAGGAATTCTCTCATGAAATAGTCTTGTAAAAACCAAACCAAAACCTAAAGCCAAATATACTAATACCATAAAAAATGAGAAACATTTTAATATATTATTTCCGATTTTTAATGATTTTCTTTCAAACTTAAAAAAAGTCATAACACTATTTTTATATTTAGCAATAAACCACCATTTTATTAATATTCACTAAAATATTAATAAATGGTGGCTTTTTATCCAAAGTAAATCAAGAACCAGATTATCTTGATTTAAGCACAAATTTAACAGGTAATACAAAATAAACCCTAACGGTTTGTCCGTTTTGTTTACCAGGTTTCCATGCAGGCATACCTTTAACAACTCGAACAGCTTCTTCATCACAACCGCCGCCAATACCACGTACCACCTGAACATCACTAAGTTTGCCGCTTCTGTTTACAACAAATCGAACCACTACAGTACCCTGAATATCATTTTCAAGAGCCATAGTAGGATACTTGATATTATCACCTAAATACTGCATTAAAGCATCAGTACCTCCGGGAAAATCAGGCATCTGTTCAACATAGGTAAAAGGTTTTTCCACAGTATCTTCCACGACCTTTTTGGTAGTTTTTACCAAGTCAGCCATATCCACAGCATCAGCATCGGTTGAACCGACAACGGTATGAGTTGAAATAGCAGCCTTATTCTGATTAAGGTCCTCCTGACTTTTCATTAAATCTGCATCACTAACCTGATCATCAGGTTTGATCACAGGAGGGGTAAACTTAATAGTAGACTTTAATTTGGGAGCTTCCTGAGGGATATCCTTTACCTGAGGTTCTTCTTTCTTTTTAATTTTCTCCATGTCAATATTCGACAGGGTAGTAACCGTCAGATGCACCTCCTTTTTCTTAGGGAGCATTTTCTTAATCAATGTAGGGCCGGTGATTGCCAGCACGAACAAAAATACTCCAATAAGTGTTGCAATGAAATGCCTCCTTCCGGTAAACTTACGCAAAAAATAGGCGCCATACTCCCTGTTTCGATCAACAAAGACCATGTCACACCATTCTTCTGAATATAGATTAATTTTTGGCATATCTATTTTTATTAAAAATTTTTATTGATAAGATTAAAGACCTACTTATTGAGATCTTTAATCAAACCAAGGTCATAAGGAGTAATATCCACAATGGCATACCTGCTGATGTTACAAATCTGCATTTCATCCAGGGCATCCACCAGATTTTTATACGAAGCATCATTGGTAGCTTTTATAATAACCGTAGGAGCATTAATATCAGCTCTCAATTTTGCAGCTTTACGTTCAAAGGTAGTATCAGCCATTTTGGTTTTTTCTCTTTCCTTACGTAAGTCCCTGATCTTGGTCATTACATCAATATTCCTTTCAATCAGATATTTCCTAAAACCATCAGGTCCATAATTAGTGGGTTGAACCTTTGGATCTACCCCATTGATCTGTGTACCTTCGTAATAGAACAATTTATTATTTTTACCAAGAATGACCGTAATAGCCCTGGAGGCTTTTACTTTAGTTTCATCCTGAGCATCAACTTTCTTTTTGGAAGGCACACTGATTTCCATGGTTTGCGGCTTGATCATAGAAGTCGTCAACATAAAGAAAGTGATGAGCAAGAACATCAAGTCCACCATAGGAGTCATATCGATACGACATGACAACTTTTTGGCCTGAGGTTTATTGCCTTTCTTTTTACTGCTACCGCCGCCAGTATTTACATCTGCCATTTTAAATTTAATTTAAAAATTAGTTTTTGTCAGGATTTTGTTCCAGACTGGTAATCAAATTATAACGATTTTCGTCTAAATCCTGCAAAGTATTCATCACCTTCTTAATAACGGGATAGCCGGTCTTCTGATCAGCTTTTATGGCAATACGTGCATCCCTATTAATTGATCTTGCAGCTTTTATCCAGTTTTTAAACTGGTTATTAGTAGAATCAGCAGGAATACCAAGGGCATTTTCCTTCCGATCTCTTTGGTCGTTAGGCAAAGCAAGAAAATCTTTCATCTTTTGAATGGGAACTCCAAAACTATTGATGGTACTAAACTTCTTAAGCTCGTCTTTTGTAAATTTAATGCTATAAGCTTCGCCCATTTTTTCCAACAAATCCATACGGTTTTGTTTTCCATCCATTCCAAAGAATACTTTGCCTGTCTTATCAACCAATACCATCATTACATTTCTTTCCGGGATCTTGATTTCAGATATGGAAGAAGGAGTATTAACGGTTACTGGCTCTTTTTGAATAAAGTTCGACGTCAACATGAAGAATGTGAGCAACAAGGTGGCCAAGTCGCACATTGGGGTCATATCGATCGCCGTAGGCTTACGTTTTACCTTAACTTTTGGCATAGTCTATATTTATGAAAACTAACTATTTATGATTTGCAGCATAGGTCTGAACGATGCTAAAACCAGCTTCATCAATGCTGTATGTAATTTTATCAATCTTTGTTGTAAATACATTATAAAAAATAACGGCTAAAGCAGCGGTACCAATACCAAATGCGGTATTAACCAGAGCTTCAGAAATACCAGTTGACAAAGCAACTGAATCAGGTGCACCAGCATTAGCCAAAGCAGCGAATGCACGAATCATACCTAATACAGTACCTAACAAACCCATCAGGGTGGATACGGTAGAAATAGTTGCTAAAATAACCAGATTCTGTTCCAAACTTGGCAATTCCAAAGAAGTAGCTTCTTCAATATCCTTCTGGATAGAAAGTACTTTCTGGTCTTTGGTCAAATCATCTTCATTTTCAACAGCCCTGTATTTAATCAATGCGGATTTAATAACATTTGCTACAGAACCTCTTTGCTTGTCGCATAAAGCAGAAGCTTCTTCAATTTTATTATCTGAAAGTAAAGCTTTAACGTTATAAACAAATTTAGAAATTGAACCTTTTCCACTTGCTCTACCAATAGTAAAATAACGTTCAAAAGTAAAGGTTATAACTGTTAATAATAATGTCATCAGGATAGGTACAATGAAACCACCTTTGTAAACAGTACCGATGTAATCACCAGGCAAAGGCTGATTATGATTATCTCCTCCAATAAAATGACTGCCGTCGCCCATAAATTTTACAAATATTAAGATGGCAACAACTAAAGCAACAGGAATAACTAAAGCTGAAAAAACATTTTTCACGTTTTTTGCGAAATTGCTATTTTTTTCCATTTTCAAATGTGTTTTTGTAATTAATACTTTTTTTACTTAGTTTAAAATTTATATAATGTAATCCTACATCCTGAATGATAATTAATTATGCTTTTTTCTCTTCTTACCTTTTTTTTCAATTTAAATCTTAGGATAATTTATCTTAAAACCCAATAATATTCTATTACCCGCTTCTTTTTATACTTCTGTCAATACACTAAATTTGAAGGGCAAATATAATTTAAAAAATTAATATATATTAAGTTTGATAAAAAATAATTGCCTTTTTTACAGGAATATTTTTTATACTTTCAACCTGATTATTAGCAGTTTTCGAAAAAAATACAATTCCAAAACGCATCGTTTAAAACTAACCTCCCCTCAACTTTCATTCGAATAAGAAATTCGAAAATCCAGTATGCTATTTATCCCACTAAATTTATTATTCTAGTTTTATAGCAAACTTAAACAAATAACTTTTAAAGCCATTCATTTATTTCAATATTTTCGATTCTCTCAAAAAAAAAATTCTCATTTCCTAAAAAATCCAGAAATTGATTTTCTACAAAAAATAAAACTTAAATTTACGTATGTTTAAATTTTAAACAATTTATGAAGGTACTTCACCTAAGCACCACGGACATTTCGGGAGGAGCAGCGCGGGCTGCCTACAGGTTGCATAAAGGCTTGCAGGAAATAGGCGTCGAGTCATATATGTTGGTTCAAACCCGGATAAGTAAGGATTCATCGGTACTCAGTACTAAAAATTTATGGAATAGCTTATTTTATAAATTTTTTACCTGGATAGATACAGTAATTTTGTCCTTCTATCCACAAAGGGATAAAGTATACTTTTCACTGGACCTCAAACATATAAATTTATTAAGGAAAATCCGCCAAATCAATCCGGACATAATTGTATTAAATTGGGTGAGCGGTTTCATGGGAATAAATCAGTTAAAAAAATTCCACAAACCTGTACTCTGGATTCAGCATGACATGTGGGCTTTTACAGGTGGCTGCCATTACAACAGGGATTGCATTCAATTTAAAACCTCCTGCGGAAACTGCCCTTTACTGAATTCAAGGTTAAAAAATGATTTAAGTTCAATTGAATTTAAGAAAAAACAAAAAACATATAACAGAACAAAAAATTTGTACATCATTGCTTTAAGCAGCTGGATGGGAAATTGCGTCACAGAAAGTGAACTGTTCAAAGACAAGACAACAATACATATCCCCAATGGCATTGAAACTGATATATTCCACCCCCGGGACAAAAATGCTGCCCGAGAAATTTTCCATCTTCCTGCCGACAGAAAACTCATATTATTCGGAGCATCCTGGGCAACAGCAGAAAAAAGGAAAGGATTCGATTATCTTTTAAAAGCACTTGAATTTTTAAAAGACGGAAATTGTGAATTAATCGTGTTTGGAGAAGCTCAAAATGACCTTTCAAAAGAATTACCCTGCAAAATATATTTCATGGGCCATCTTAATGACGATGTATCGCTGTCGCAGTTGTATTCTGCTGCAGACGTCATGGTTGTACCTTCCATACAGGAAAATTTATCCAATGCCATTATGGAATCCATGTCGTGTGGAACACCGGTGGTTGCTTTCGGTATAGGAGGAAATGGAGATATGATCGAACATAAAAAAAATGGCTATCTGGCCAATCCTTTTGATGTGAAAGATCTCGCCCTCGGAATTCAATGGGTTTATGAAGATGACAAACGTTGGGAAACACTTTCTTCAGAAGCCAGGCTAAAAGTTTTAAGAGATTATTCCTGCATCAAAATTGCCGGAGAACATCTAAACCTTTATCAAAAAATCCTTAACGGATCAGTAATAAAGCCAAATGCTCAAAATATAATAAAATCTTCAATTTTAGACTTTCCCCAAAGAGGGTCAACTGATCAGCTATAAATTACTCGGATTTTATTTTTTGCAGTATTCTTGTAAATTCAGGCGAGCTGCTTATTTCAGCAAAAACCGGGTCCTGTTCCAACTTCTTTTTATCGTTAAAGCCCAGATCAACAGCCGTATTTAACGATGAAAGAGCCTCTTTGTTTTTACCCAGTTCTATACAAAGCCAGGAATACAAATAATAACA
>JAUZOH010000148.1 GCA_030706565.1 Bacteroidota bacterium
AAATATTCAACCTGGCCAGCAAACTTCTAATCTGGTCAAATTGTCTTATTCTTTTTTATTCTCTGCAAAATGCTGGAGATTGAGGCCGCTTCGCTTAGTTGTCTTCACAAATAGTTTATACATTTTACTCCCTTTGGTCGTGAGCTAAAGGTTCTTTGTGGCAATAAAAGAAACGATCCAAAGAAAAATGCTTGACTGTCTGAGCGGAATGTTTTTTTACGCAGGGCGAATAATAAATGTCTGATTATTGTTCCGGTTTTAAATATAATTTGCTTTCTAATCTACTCACTGGGCTTTATTCGTATTTTTCATATAAACGAAGTCTGTTTTTGAGCATAATAATCTCTTTCTGTTGGGCGTTTATTCGTTGTAACAAATGATTTATAGTTTCAATTCCTTCTAAATTTATATCTAATTCATAATAGAAATGAACTATTTTCTCTAGTTGTTGAAGCTGGTCTACATCAATAAATAATGAGTCTTCAATGATAGTAAATTCTATCAAGCCTGATTTTTGTAATGAACTGATAAAGGAGATTTCGATATTGTAGTTGTTACAAAATTCATTTATCGGTATTAAATTTTCTTTTTTCATCGAGCATATTTATAATTACAATTTAGCCAATTCGGCAAATAAAGCTTTTTGCCTAACCGTTAAATTCGTTGGAATTTTAATTACGAATGTTACATACAAATCCCCAAATTGTTCTTCGCTTTTATAAACAGGAAAACCTTTGCCTTTTAGTTTTATTTTACTTCCATTTTGTGTTTCAGGCTTTACCTTTAGTTTTACTTTCCCGTCAAGAGTATCCATTGTAATTTCGCCACCCAACACTGCTGTGTATAAATCTAATTCAACGGTTGCGTATAAATTATTTCCTAGTCGTTTAAATTTGGGATGATTGATTATTGAGAATGTTATATATAAATCGCCATTGGGTCCTCCATTTATGCCCGGTCCTCCATGCTCTTTTATTTTGATGGTTTGACCATTTTCAATTCCTGCAGGAATAGTAATCCGAATGTTTTTCCCGTTTACTGTTAATGTTTGTTGATGCTTTTTATAGGCGTCAATCAGGTTGAGTTGTAATTGTGCATTGTAATCTTCGCCTCTGAATCTTACCGATCGACTTCTGCTGGCATTTGCAGCACCTCCGAACAAGGATTCAAAAAAATCAGAAAAATCGCCTTCAGATTTAGCTCCATAATATTCTTCTTCACGATAATTTGACGATTGATCCTGATATTGTTTTGCATTTTCAAATTGTTCAGCGTGTTGCCAATCTTTGCCATATTGATCGTATTTATTGCGTTTTTCGGGATCGCTCAATACCGCATTTGCTTCATTAATCTGCTGAAAATTCAATTGCGCATCTTTATCATTTGGATTCAAATCGGGATGATACTTTCTGGCCAATCTTCTATAGGCGTTTTTAACCTCTGCTGGCGTTGCTGTTTTATCAATTCCTAATATTTTATAATAGTCTACAAAAGTCATTTATTTATGAATTTACATGGTGCATAGATAAGAAAGTTAAGCTTTTAATTGAAATTAAACAAGATGATGAGAACTTTATGTTTCCTTATAACTTTAAAACTTTGATTTGTAAAATTATCTGGAAGGAGGGAGGCTTAATGGTTTGTTTTGGTGTATGGAAGAAAAAAGGCTTCAGGAAATATCCTGAAGCCTTTTCTGGTCGGGGTGAGAAGACTCGAACTTCCGACCCCCACGTCCCGAACGTGGTGCGCTAGCCAACTGCGCTACACCCCGATTAATACTTTTGCAAATGTATAATTACAATTGCAATTTTCCTTATAAAATAAACTAAAACTTTTAACTTAATTTCTTCACTTCTTCAATAAGCTGTTCTTTTTCAATGGGAACAACTCCCGTTTTTTCACAAACAATCCCACCTGCAAGGTTTGATATGCAGGCTATTTCTTCGGGAGCCATACCGGATACCATGCAAAGGCTGGCTGTACTGATTACCGTATCGCCTGCACCTGAAACGTCCGTGATATCGCGTTTGTGAGCTGGAATGGCTTTGTATGTGCCGTCTTCGCTAATTAAAACCCCCATTTCTGATAAAGTAACCATTACATAATCAATATGTAAATCTTTATGCAGGCGTTCGGTGGCTGAATGGATGTTTTCAGGATCATTTTTGCGCAGGTCCATTTTCAGGCCTTCACTGAGTTCCTTGAAATTGGGCTTAAACAAGGTCACATTTTTATATGCTGAGAAATTCCGTTTTTTGGGGTCGACCAGGGTGGGTATACCCATTTTATTGGCCATTGCCACAATATTTTCAATAACCAGCGGAGTGATGACCCCTTTGTCATAATCTTCAAAAATAATAGCATCCACCTGTTTTTTGCAGATTATCGAAAGCGTATGTTTGACAAAAGCATCTTCCATGATGGACGAGAGGTTCATGCTGTCTTCTTCATCAATTCTCAACAAATGCTGATGTTCACTGATCACCCGGGTTTTAATGGTCGTCTTGCGGTCAGTATCAACCAAAAGGCCTTCTGTAACCAGATTTTTTTCTTTCATGAGTTCTTTGAAAAGAACTCCGTGTTCGTCGTCTCCAATGACAGAGCAAAGAATGGGTGTTGCCCCCAGCGACAGGATGTTCAGAGCCACATTGGCGGCCCCGCCCAGGCGGTTTTCCCGGTTCTGGCTGGTGAGTACCGGCACTGGTGCTTCAGGCGAAATGCGTTCCACCTTGCCCCACATGTACGAATCGATCATCACATCGCCGATGATCAAAACTTTGTATTTATCAAACCCCTGAATGAGGTCTATGATTTTTGAATTATCCAAAATAGTATATTTTGAAAAATAGTTTGCAAAGATAATAAATTCCTTATTATTATTTACATTGGGTCAACATCGAGTTGGACCTGCAATGATTTATACCTGTCTGTTTTTTTGAGTGTATCGATGTATCCGAGCAGGATCTGTTTGGCTTTTGCCGACGAACTTTCTTTTTCTATTTTCAACAAGATAGTCATCAGGTACCAGTTCTGAACTTTGTTGACCAGGGGAGGTTGTGGCCCGACCACCCGACCGCCAAAAGTTTTTTTCAGGTTTTCTGCCAGATCAATGGAGGCTGGATAAAGAATTTCCATTGTTTTATGTTTGAGGGTAATCTGAATCAGGCGGTAGAAGGGCGGATACCTGAATGTTTTTCGCTCAGCAAGCTGGCTTTGGAACATGTGGGTGAAATTATTTCTGATAACATCAAGAATGATGGTGTGTTTGGGATCTGTAGTTTGAATAATTACTTTTCCCTGTTTGTTTTTGCGTCCGGCGCGGCCGCTAACCTGCACCATCAGCTGATAACTTCTTTCGAATGCCCTGAAATCAGGGAAATTGAGCAGATTGTCGGCATTGAGTATGCCGACTACGGCAACATTGTCAAAATCAAGGCCTTTCGATACCATCTGTGTCCCGATGAGGATATTGATGCTTCCTGATTCAAAACCGGCAATTATTTTTTCATAGGCATTGCGCGTGCGGGTAGTGTCGGTATCCAGCCGGGCAATTTTAGCATCGGGAAAGAAAATGGCCATTTCTTCCTCAATTTTTTCTGTACCGAATCCCATGGTTTTAAGTTCCGCATTTCCGCATTGGCCGCATTTTTCAGGGATATGAATGGTGTAGCCGCAATAGTGGCAGACAAGCTGGTTGATTCCCTTATGATAAGTCAGGCTTACGTCGCAATTCTTGCAACGGGGAATCCAGCCACAGGAAGGGCACTGCAGGTAAGGGGAAAATCCCCTCCTGTTTTGGAACAGAATAACCTGTTCTTTATTTTGCAGGGTTTCTGTTATGGAATCGAGCAGCAAAGGGGTGAACATCGATTTCATCTGCCGGCGCTTCCGTGCCTGTAATATATCTGCAATCAGTATTTCCGGCAGCTGAATGTTCTGGTAGCGTTCGGAAAGCTTTACCAGTCCGTATTTCCCGGCCTGGGCATTGAAGTATGATTCGATGGAAGGGGTTGCTGTGCCCAATAGTACCCTGGCTCCGTGAATTCTGGCCATTACTATGGCCGTATCGCGGGCATTGTAGCGGGGTGCAGGGTCAAACTGCTTATAGGAGTTCTCGTGTTCTTCGTCCACTATAATTAACCCAAGGTTGCTGAAAGGCAGGAAAACGGAAGACCTTACCCCAAGAATGACCTTGTAGGAATTATTTTCAGATGGATTGAGCAGGTTTTTCCAGGTTTCTACCCGTTCGGCATCATTGAATTTGGAGTGGTAGATGCCTACTTTGTTGCCAAAAGCCCCTTTCAGCCGGTTTATAATCTGCGTGGTGAGTGCAATTTCAGGCAGGAGGTAAAGTACCTGCTTGTCTTTTTCTAGCTGTTCTTCAATCAGATGGATGTATATCTCTGTTTTTCCGCTCGAAGTGACGCCATCAAGTAAAACCACTTCTTTATTCTCAAATCCGGCCTGTATTTCCTTGAACGCTTCTTCTTGAGGGTGGTTTAAAGGCGATCGCGACAATGATTCTGATTCGGAAAAATCGAGTCGGCCGGTTTGTTTCTCATCGCTGAGGAAAATTTTTTTCTTTATCAGCGCTTTAAGGGCAGTATCCCCGGAGGGAATATCTTTGAGCAGTTTTGTTTTGTTAACTTCTTTAGGCGGATTATTAATGAATAGATCTGAAAGTTCTACGTAGCGGGCAATTACATCAATTTGCCTGGGCGATCTTTTCATGGTGTCGAGCAGCTGCTGCAGCTTCTCTTCATTATCCCAGGTATCAGCAAGTTTGATATATGTCTCAAATTTTGGTTTGTAGCCGCTTCGCAGCTTTTCTTCAACCACCGCGGCTTTTTTGTCAAGCAGTTGTTTGACGGTTACTGCAGCATCCTTGCGCCCCGAAAGGCGGATTATGTCCTGTATGCTAAGGCTTTTATGATTCCAGAGAAGCTCCAGGAGCGAAGTTTCTTTTGAATTCAATAGGGAATCATCCGTAAATTCTTCATTGGGAAGCACTATCGTTTCGCTTTCGAGCTTCAGTCCTGAAGGTAAAGCTGCTTTATAGATTTCACCCGGTGTACAGAGGTAATAGGAGGCAATCCAGTTCCATAATTCAAATTGAAAGGGATTTACTACAGGTTCTGCATCAAGTACTGAAATTACCTGTTTTACTTCATAATTGTCAGGTTTGTCGTGATGAACTTTGCTGACTATAGCCGTATAAAATTTTCTTGCTCCAAACTGCACAATTACTCTTTTACCCGGAGCGATTCCCTCTTCTAGTTCCTGTGGAACCTGATAAGTAAAAAGCCCGGGCAGGGGTAAGGGAAGAATTACATCAGCAAAAATTGCAGCATTCATACGTTTTTGCCCGAAAGATACATAAAAACCATCAATCCGGTTAATTGGGATAAGTGAATGTTTTTCATAATTTTGTTCCCACTTTTGAACCTTTCTTTGTTCAGAGGGTTATTAAAAAAGAAGAATTTAGAATTTGATGGATTTATTTAGAAGAAAGTACAAGAATATTTATTTTGACCTTGACCGGACATTGTGGGATTACGAGTCAAATGCCCGGATAACGCTCAATGACATCTATGACGGGCTTGGTTTTGACAAGGAAATTTCGGAGTTTGATTTGTTCTACAGGACTTTTCAGAAACATAATGAGCAGTTATGGGCTGCATATGCCAGAGGGGATATTAAAAAACCTGTACTTTGCACCAAGCGTTTTGAACTGACATTGGCAGAATTTGGATTAAAAAACGATGCCCTAACCGAGAAAATCAGCGAGGATTATATCCGCCAGATCCCTAACCATAAAAATTTGCTCCCTTATGCCTATGAAATTCTTACTTACCTGAAGGAAAAGAAATATCGTTTGTTCATTCTGACCAACGGATTTAATGAAACTCAATTTTCGAAGATCAGAAACAGTCATATTGAAGGCTTTTTTGAGAAGATCATAACCTCAGATATCGCTAAAAGCCAAAAGCCCAATTCCGGAATTTTTGAATATGCACTTAATTCTGTTAACGCCAAAAAGAGCGAAAGCCTGATGGTGGGTGATGATTTTAATGCGGATATTGTCGGATCCCATAATTTTGGGATTGATCAGGTGTTTTATAATCAAAAAGATCAGCAATTTAAGCCCATTTTCACCTATGAAATTTCTTCGCTCAGGGAGCTTAAGGGTATACTTTGATTTGTTATGATGACAAAATTCATTTTATCCTGAGCATATTTTGAATACATTTGGCTTTTTAATGTTAAGCCATGAAAATTATAAAATTTCTTGTTGTAAACTGTTTGTTTTTTATGTGCGCTTATAGCGTACAGTCTCAAAAAAAACCATTAATGAAAAATTTATTTTTCCCGGGATTCAATAAAACGATTGATTTTAAAAATCTCAAGTCCGAAGATATAAAATCGGCCACCGACCTGGTGATTGAAAACACAAAAAAGTCCTTACAGCATATATATTCCATTGATGCCCGTCACCGTAGTTTTAAGAATACAATGGAAGCTTACGACGACCTTTCTGATGAGTTAAGTTCTGTATTTTCAAATATTTACCTGATGGGTTTTGTGAACGATAATTCGTTAATCCGGGATGAATCCCAGAAAAGCATAGCCGTTTTAAGCAAGTATTCCAATGAATTACAGTTGGACGAGAACCTCTACAATGCCATCAGGGATTATTCCCTGACCCCCGAAGCCAAAGAACTCACCGGTTATAAGAAAAAGTTCCTTAAAGAAACCTTGGAAAGGTTTAAGCGCAATGGTTTTGCATTAGACAGGGAAAAACGGGCCGAACTTAAAGTCATCCAGGATAAGTTGTCCGATATTGAGCTTAAATTCAGCGCCAATATTGCTGCATATAACGATTCGCTCCTGGTTGATGAAAAAGGCATTGAAGGTTTGCCGGAGGATTACAAAACTGCACGCAAAACAAAGGATGGACATTATAAAATTGACCTGACCTATCCTTCGTATTTTCCGTTTATGAAATATGCCAAATCCGATGATGCCCGTAAGCAGCTTTATATAAAGTTCCAAAACCGGGCTGCACCAGCCAATTTGCAGGTACTTGACAGTATGCTGGATGAACGTGCCCAAATGGCTACCTTATTAGGTTATCCAACATTTGCTGCTTATCAGGTGGAAGACAGGATGGTGAAAAATACCAAACGGGTATGGGATTTTGAAAATAACCTGATACAGAATGTGAAACTTAAGGCAGATAAGGATTATGCTTTACTTATTGAAGAAAAAAGGAATTATACAAAAGATCCTTCAGCTGATAAGATTGAACCTTGGGAAGCCTCATTTTACACTAACTTGCTTCTTCTGAACAAATATCAGCTGGATAATGAAAAGCTGAAGGAATATTTTGAAATGAATGAAGTGATCAACGGAGTGATGAGCATTGCTAAACAGCTTTATGATATAGATTTTAAGGAGATAGAGCATCCATCCGTTTGGAATCCTGAAGTGAAAATGTTTGAGGTTCATCAAAGCAGCAAACTGATCGGGTATTTGTACCTTGACCTTTTCCCGCGGCCTAATAAATATGGCCATGCTGCTTGTTTCCCGATGATTAGTGGACATTTGACTGCTAAAGGTTACCAGTTGCCGGTAGCCAGCCTGGTATGCAATTTCCCGCGGCCAACTGCCGACAAGCCTTCGCTGATTCCACATTCCGACGTGGAAACTTTCTTCCATGAATTTGGACATTTGATGCACCATATTTTAACCAGGGCCGAATTATCCTCCCAGGCCGGTACTTCTGTGGCCAACGATTTTGTGGAAGTTCCATCCCAGTTTTTCGAAAATTGGGCATGGAACTATGAATCTCTGAAATTATTCGCCAAACATTATAAAACAGGAGAGATGCTTCCCAAAGATCTTTTCAACAAGATGCTTGCTGCAAAAAATGTAAATTCCGGTATTGGCACGCTTCAGCAGATTTTTTACGGAACACTTGATTTTACCCTGCACGACAGGTTCGATGCCAGGGGCAAAGAGACCACCACCGATGTAGTAAGAAAGTTGCAAAATCAGATTACTTTATATCCATACCTGGAAGGTACTTATTTTCAGGCAAGTTTCGATCACCTCAATGGCTATGGTGCAGGATATTATGGCTATCTGTGGGCTAAAGTTTATGCTGAAGACATGTTCTCCTTGTTTGGAGACAAGAACATTTTAAATAAGCAGCTGGGAAACCGTTTCAGGGACAAGGTACTTGCAAAAGGTTCCACAATGGATGAACTGGATATTGTAAAAGAATTCTTAGGGCGTGAACCCAGCAATGAAGCATTTCTTAAATCCTTAGGTTTGTAAAAACCTGAGGATTTAAAATCAGTTGATTAAAACGGCGGTTCGCTGTCGTCAATTTTATTGTTGCCCAGTTCGAAGCTTTTGGGCCCGCTTTCAGTCAGGTCGTCATTCATTTTCGAGCCAATGGTTACAGAGGCTACGCCGTTAACCATATTTTCCTCGATCTCGGGGATGGTATCAAATTCTTCGAATTTGGCGCAGCGGTCTACAAATTTAAGGTGTACATCACCGATGGCGCCGTTTCTATGTTTTGCAATAATGATTTCGGCTAAGCCCTGCGTCGGGTTACCTTCTTCATCTTCGGTGATTCCGTATTTTTCAGGCCGGTGGATGAATAGCACCACGTCGGCATCCTGTTCGATAGCTCCGGATTCACGT
>JAUZOH010000149.1 GCA_030706565.1 Bacteroidota bacterium
AGACGGGGAATTTCCTTGTTCGGAATAATCCTTATTTGAAGGTCAAATAAGTTCCGTTGGTTTATAAGCCGTTCATAAATATCAAAATGATCAGTTAAACCGGCGATGGTAACTTTAAACCGGGCACCAGTCTGAGCCAAACGTTGTGCCGCTTCAATCAAAAATTCAAGGCCTTTGTTATATCGAATTGCTCCAAAGAACAGGAAATTAAACTGTCCATTCGTATTCATCCTTTTTGTAGAAGGCGGATCTCCATAGTCTTTCAGAAGCATCCTGGCCAGATAGGTGTTTTTGCCCGAATATTGTTTGTTAAACAATTCCATTTGGGTTTGAGAGAAAAACTGATAATTTTTAAAAGCTTTAAAATAAAGGAGATTGTTCAGCCGATGAAACCCTCCTATAAATTTGGGATGGGGTTGGACATCGTGAATTCCAACTACAATTTGTTTGCGTTTCAAAAACAGGAGAGTGAGCAGGTTGAGGTAAATATCTTCGATGGTTTCAAAATAAATAACAGAGGGCCTGAATGCTTTGATAGAACGGATAATCGAAAAATCAATCTTCAGGCTGTAGGGGCTACGTCTTCTGTATTTCCGGCTGTATATAATCGTTTTTACCTGATTGTCATGGCAATATTGCCTTACATCTGTTTCATCGTATTCCCTTCTTTCTTTATCGAAAATAACAATCCACATCAAATCGAAACGCTTATTTAATTTCGAAATGAGCTGTAAATCTACTTCAAGAAAGTAGGAGGGACTAATGTACGCGAGTTTTACCATGGGGTTTCCTTGCCGGTTTTAGTTTGAGTCTGAAGAAATTCCATAAATAACGGGTATATTTGTCAAAAAGGGCAAAATAGGCCAACGGGCTTTTTACATGTTTGTGATAGAATTCAATATCTTTTTTAACATTATAAATAGAACGGGTTGAATTCATGGATTCAATCAATTTCCTGAAACTGAGTTGATGGTCCAAACCTGTATTTTGGACACAGTTCCAGATTTTTAACTGAGGGAAAACCCGCAACTTAAAGCCTTCACATTTTGCTCGGTAACTGAAGTCAACATCGCCGTGATACTGGGGAAATTGTTCACTATCCAGATAACCGATTTTATCAACGACAGTTTTGGGAATTACAGTGCCCATTCCGGTTAGCCAATCTGCATCAATAGTCCTTTCAAATTCAGAAGAATCCGGCTGCTTAAACCCATTGAGGGTTTTCTTTCCGGTCATGGGATTAAAATAGCCCCCCATCAGCCAGATTATTCCGGGTTTATCTGCAAAAAATATTTTGGAACCTGTCAGGGAATTCCCGTCCTGTTTTGCCAGAATAGAAAGTAATTCGGTGAAATAATCATTTTTAATAATGATGTCATTATTCCATAAAAGGATATGTGTACACATCAGGTTTTCGAAAGCAATATGGGCCATCCGGTTGATGGATCCTCCCCACCAGTTGTTCCCGTCACCTCTTAAAAGGATAATTCCTGGGTAATATTTGCTAACATATTCAAAAGTATTGTCGGAAGAGCCATCATCAAATATCAAAATTTGGATTTGATGGTTTATAATTGAGAATGCTGCCTGTTTTATACTTTCGCTCAGGTTTACCAAAGCTGTTTTAGTATAATTCAGCGAATTATAGACAGGAATTAGAACCGCAAGGCTTATGGCTTCATCTGCTTTCATGGTAGGCACAGGGTTTATTACAATAGCTGATATACCTGCTCGGGTTTGTATTTGCTGCCTTTTACCAGAAAAAGGTTGTAATACAAGTTGAGATAAAAGAACATGAGCATGTATCCATAAAAATATAAATGGTCAAATAATGCTGTACTGTTAATATACAGAACTGCGGCAACAAATGCTATGAAAATCGGATTGTCCGTCACTTTACACACCAACCAGCTTCTTGCAAAATACTGGAACCAGAAAAGAAGATATAAGGCCAGTCCAATTATCCCGGAACGAAACATAATATCAAAATAAGCTACATGTATTCCGTGCCACAAGTAGGTTAAGTAATCTTTATCTATCCAACTCGTTATCCCGTAACCAAAAAGAGGCCGCTGAGGGAAGAATTTATCAAAATAGATTTGCGTTGATTCTGTCCGGCCTTTGTATGTGTCGGTCACTATCCTGTTCTGGTATATTTTCGACTGTTCAATATCGGCACTGAAAGTAACAATAGTGAATAATAATAACAGGCTTATCACAGGGATCAGAATCAGATTGTAACTTTTGTATTTGTAATAAATAAAGAACATACTGCCTATCAATGGGATACCCCAAACCCATTTGGAGTAAGTAAAAAAGCAGGAACAACAGAGGCCGATGAAAATAACCAGAAACAAATTTTTCTTCTTATAAAGATTGAGAAATAAGAAATAAAGTGACAGGCAGCCCATGGCTATGCCTGCATCATGAGCACTAATTCCGGAAAATATGGAATTATTTCTGTAAATACCTTCCAGATCTTTATACAATTCCAATCCTTCTGTTGAGCTCTGGTGTATCCCTAAATAGAAAAACGGGGTGATGGCGATTTGAATAAGACTGACAAAAACAATTCCTATAGAAACAATGACTAGAATATTTGTGAGTATTTTTAAATCATATAAATTGAAATCGATATTTTCAAAAAGTATAAGGCAACCTAGTATGCTGAAAGAATATAAATTTAACGAAAAAGCAACTTTGCCGGTGTTAAAATATTGGTTAAGAATGGTATATGCAAAATAGATTAAAAGCCAGAAGGTGATTTTTGAGATGACAATCTGAAAACGGTTAATGATGAAAAAATAAATTAATAGGGCGGATAAGAATATGTAAACAAGTTCCTGGAAATCAATATATGAATTTCCTGCAGCAAAGTAGGGAAGGTAGCCCCCCACAAACGGAAATACTAAAAGATAAGCATAAAAAAATTTTTTAATCAAATTTCCAAAACTGCGATTTTGAAATTCTGCTTTCGCTTTGATTAACTCGTTTTTTAAAGCTGCTTCCGGAGAATATGTCCCTTTATTTTCCATAGATTCTCTTTTGGGTTAACCACTTTATTTACGCGAGAAATACCAAACAGGATAATCGCTTCCTTCAATTAGAAACTTCTGAACTTTATTCTAATTTATGAAAAAATATGATAAAGAATATATGGATTCTTTAATTTTGACTAATTCTATTATTATCAGGTGGGAATCTACTTTTATTTGTGATAATTTTCCTTTTTTAAGTCATGAGTTGTTAAATCTTCTCCTCCCTGATAGTTATCCCTTTCCCTTTATTTCTACGGATAAAATTAAATTTTTCCTAAACGCAGGATGATAGTTATCTTGTTAATATTTGGGCAATTACTTTTTTTTTGATATTTTAGATTAATAAACATTTTTACTCTGATGAATGACCCCCTACTGCCATGAAAACTGTAGTATATCAATCATATAGGACTAAAAACGTTCCGGCGTGGATTAAAAGTGCAATGGCGATTGCAAAAAAATGGGCTGAAAGTAAAGGGTATACTTATATTTTTATAGATGATCGAATGTTTGATTATGTCCCGGAATGGTTTAAGAATGAAGTCAATAACCAGGTTTGTCCTATATCCGATCTGGCAAGGCTGGCTATAGCGAAGGAACTGCTGTCCAATGGCTTTGAACGGGCAATCTGGTTGGATGCCGATCTGATAATTATGGATCCTGAACATTTTGATATTGCTGTGGATACAGAATTTGCACTGACTAAGGAAATTTGGCTGGAATCAAACAGGTTTGGCTTTGTTACCTTTTATACACGTGTTTGTAATGAAGTATTAGTAATAACAAACAAAAACAGCATATTGGATTTTTATATTTATGCCTGTAAATCAATTGTCAATAATAAAAGTCCTTGGATAAACCGGTTTAAGGAAGATACTTCACTAAGTATTTCTTTGAAACGCTTAAAATCGAGATTAACTCCAAAACATTCCCGCTTATCAATTTCAATTGTTGGAACTGATTTTCTTACCAATCTTTACAAATTGTTTGATTTCCCATTATTAACTAATGTAGGCACTTTAAGTCCGATTCTGATGAATGAGGTTTTTACCGGAAGGACCAAATATTTAAAAAATTATATAAAACGTTGTAACAACCCATTATCCGCAGTTAATTTGATAGGCTCTTTCCAAAATCTAATGGTGAATGCTGTATTGATGAATGAACCATTTTATGAAGGGGTTTATCAAAATTTAGTGGAAACCAAAGGTAGATTAATCAATGATTTATTAACAGATTAATTATTATATATTATGGAACCTAAGATGGTAAGTTCTTTTAATACAAACTCTCTGAATGGGTTTATCGACCGATTGATGAAACTGTTTAATAAGGTCAATCCCTTCATTCTGATTTTTGTTTTAATCTGTGCAACTTTCCTTTCATTTAATATTCATCCTGACGAAGAACATTATTTCGCTTTGGCCAAGCAATTCATTGATCCAAACTGGATACCCCATTCCTTTTTGTTTTCCGAATGGCCCGGTGAAAGGTTTATATTCCAGTATATAGTTGGGCCCTTGTTAAACTACCTTAGCTTTGAGCAATTTGCTTTTTGGGGGATGTTGGTTTGCGCTTTACTTTTTGCATTCCCTCTTGCTGAAATTTTCAAATTGTTGAAAATTTCGAATGTGGAAATACTGTTCCTTTTCCAGATTATTTTTTTCTCTTCCCAAAATCATCAGGTTAATCAGTCTTTTTTCGGCGGCGAATCAATTTTTGCTGCCGTTGAACCTAAGACCTTTGCTTATATCTTGATATTTTTTGCTTTGTTTTTTCTGTTAAAAGAAAAATATTGGCAGTTCGTTTTGTTCTCAGTTTTAGCTACCTATAATCATTTTTTGGCTGGAGGATGGTTTTTCCTTGTGGCTTGTTGTTATATATTTATTTATACAAGGGATTTTAAAAAGTTCTTTTTAAACGGCCTTATTTATTTCCTGGCCGTTTTGCCCTATATTATTTATCTTTATAATGGGACCAAATCAATTGCTCCCCAAATGCATGGGATAAAATATGACTGGTTGATTACATATTTCGGAAATCCTCATCATGCAACACTTTTCAAGGATAAGGAAGTCTTTATGAAAGATATTTTGCCCAGGGTATTAATTATGTTTTCCTGTTTCCTGATCTGCGTTTCCCTGTTTTCAAAAATAAAAGATGAATATATTCATAAACTGAATATTCTGAATATCCTTATTTTCTCTGTTTTAACAATATTCCTTTTAGTCGGCTTTTTTGATAAAACCGGACTGATACTTAAATTATTGCCTTATCGTATCGCTTCAATTGGACTTCTTCTGACCTGGATTGAATTATTCCTGTATCTAAATTATTCTATTTTAACAAAGGAAATGGGCTTTGATATACTTAAAATTGCCTTTATCCTGGCTTTGCCTTTGCTGTTATATTCTATTGCCAGAAAGGCATATTCCATTCCCCGGCCCATAGAGAGTACTGTTGAAATGGATGCTTTGTGTAATTATGTTGATGTAAATACCAGGCCTACTGATGTTTTCGCTTTTGTGGGATTTGGTAACAAAGTATATAGCCTAGACCGGGACTTTGAAAATTCATTCTGCCGGAGGGCCAGGAGAGACAGATTCGTAGTGTATAGATTTATTCCTTATAACAATAAGATTTATGAATGGTATTATCGTTTAAAGGAAATGGAAAAGATCCTGCGTGATCCCATATATATATTTGAGTCCATTAAAAGATTTAAAATAGATTATCTGGTTAGTGACAAAGAATTGTGCGGTTTTTCACCTTATAAGGTTTATCAGAATAAAACATATGTTTTATATAAGTTGCCCAAAATCGTCAGATAAAAAGATTACCCAAAATTCACCCTTTAAAAACCAAAGGAAATGAATGTGACTTTTGTGACTATTTTTGATGGACATGATATCCGGAATTGGTCAGGTACGGAATATTATTTGTCAAAAGTATTGGAACAACAAGAGTTTGAGCTCAATTATATTGGCCATTTACGAACAAGTCTTTACCATAGGATGAAACGAAGACTTCGGGACCGGGTCGGCATCAATCGTTATCTTGAAAAACGGGATCCTCTTGTTGTAAAAAATTATGCAAGGCAGATTAACCGTCAACTGGCTGAGCTTAAAACTGACCTTATCTTTAGCCCTTCTTCTGTCCCGGTTTCACTTTTAAGCACTAACAAACCAATTGTATTTTGTACGGATGCCATTTTTGCAGGAATGATTGATTTTTATGATGAATTTACAAATCTGTCCCCAAAAACAATAAGAAACGGACACCAAATGGAACAATCTGCCTTCGACCGTTGCAGCCTGGCTATTGTTTCTTCCCAATGGGCCGCTGATGTGGCTATCAAAAATTATGATGTTTCTCCGGAGAAAATTAAAGTAGTGCCATTTGGTGCAAATATTGAATGCTCCAGGACTATAGATGACATAAGAGGTATGGTTGAAAGCCGTTCCACTCAGTTTTGCAGCCTGACTTTTATCGGTTATGACTGGAAACGTAAAGGTGGCGATATTGCTTTTGCTGTTGTACAAGCTTTAAATCAAGCCGGCTTGCCATCCGAACTTAATATTATTGGATGTGACCCTTTTCAGGAAGACGCAATACCTCCATCATACGTTCATGTATATGGCAAACTGAACAAAGAATCGGAATCAGATATGGAACTTTATGGTAAGGTTGTCAGAAAATCACACTTTCTGATTATGCCTTCAAGGGCCGAAGCCTACGGATTGGTATTTTGTGAAGCCAATTCCTTCGGTGTACCTTGCATTGCCTCAAATGTTGGAGGAATTCCTACCATTATCAAAGATAATGTCAATGGTATGAAATTCCCTCCAAATTCTGCAATAAATCAATATGTTGCCTATATCACCAGTGTTTTTGCCAATTATGAACGGTACAAGGATATGGCCTTTTCCTCATTTCACGAATATGAAACCCGTCTCAACTGGAATGTGGCCGGGAAAACCATCAAAAAACTCTTATTGCAACTGAGTTGATGAGTTTGCTTTTTCTACTTCTTTTTCTAATTTTTGAATGTGCTTGTATAAGGTGGTGTTGATGTGGAAGGTTTCTTCGAAATATCTTTTATTCTGTAGGGATAAAAATCCAATGCTCAGAAATTGCAAGGCTACGATGAATGTCCCTCCCCCAATTAGAAAGGCTTGTGGCCTGGCTTTGAAAACTTCAGCAATGGCAGCCGAAAGCCTGTCATCAAAATAACCATTTGCTGCAGTGATGTCCGGATAAATGGTCATTGTATTGATAAATATCCAGATAATAATATAAAGTGAAATTAACATTATAATTAATCCTAGTCCCAAAAAGAAAATATAGGGCCGGAAAATAAAACCGGACATTAAACCTGAAAAAATTCCTTTAAACACTCTGATGCTTGATGTCCTTTTCTGGCCATAGGAATTTTGGAAAGTCCAGTCCAGGTGGGCTGGTATTTCAATAATTCTGGCCCTGAGAATCATTGATTTATATATTATCTCAGGATTTATCTCATAATCTTTGGCTTTGAGATTCAGCGAGCGCAGGAATTGACCGTTGTATGCCCTGACCATACTGGTAAATGTATAAAATTTTTCCTGCGAGGTAACGGACATATATTTATTTACAAACTTGCTGAGTTTTTTCCGTAGAAAAGGTACACCGGTTACTTTCCCGCCTTTCATGTAAGGCGAAGCAATTACTACATCCGCCTGATTTTCGATGAGCACGGCCAGCATCTTGTCAATATGTTCGGGTGCATAGCTCATATCCAGGTCCATCGTTATCACATAATCTCCTTTGGAATGCTGAAAGCCTGTTTTCAGAGCATTTCCTAAATTCATGTTGACCAGGTGATGGTAGACTTTGATTTTATTATTGCAGGTGGCAATAACATCTGCCAGCCGCCCGGTCTCATCCGTTGATCCGTCGTCTATCAGAATAAGTTCCCAGCGGTAATTGTTCTCGAGGGTAGAAAGGTATTTGCAGAAAATACCGATGCTCTTTTCCATAATGGCAGCTTCATTGAATGCCGGTATGATGATGGATACCAGGGGTACATTATTTGTGCTGCCTGTTTTACCTGAAGCAGGTACGGTTTTGGTTTCGTAATAGTTTTCCATAAGCTTATCTGATTTACACTTAATTGGATTCTTTCAGTTTTTATGGGAATACTAATTCATGGAGGTTTTATAACTAAATGTAAGTTAATTTAATCAATAAAAATTAAATCCCTTTTACTAATTTTATGAATGGATAAAAATTGGAGTTGAAATGCAGAAAAATTTAGTTGTCTTTGATTTTGACGGTACCATTACTTTTAAAGACAGTTTAGCTGAAATGATTAAGTTTCAAAAAGGGATACTGTCCTTCTGGCTGGGCGTTATTATTTTATCGCCTGTGTTGGTTCTTTTCAAATTGGGATTTATTCCCAACCAAAGGGCCAAAGAATTTGTACTGGCTTACTTTTTTAAAAATGATGATTGGAAACAGTTTCAACAAAAATGTACCCGTTTTTCACTGGAAAAGCTTCCGCAAATTGTGAAAACAAGTGCTTTGGAATGTATTCAAAAACATCAGGAAGCCGGTGATCGTGTAATGAT
>JAUZOH010000150.1 GCA_030706565.1 Bacteroidota bacterium
CCGCTCGAACTTGTGAAAGAAATCCATAAAAAGTATAGTTATCTTTTCAATATTTGCAACGATTAATGCTATAGCTTAATAAAAACGTGCTAATTGTGAATACCATGCGAGTATGCGGTTTCTGGCTATGATGTCACACTGATTAAAGTCCGCTTTTTCCAAAAAGAAAAGTACTCGGTAATTCTTATTTTTAACATTCATTAAAGAGAATTGATGTTAAAATTATAGATAATTTTATAGATCTGTAAAAATCTTTTATTATGGCTGGTTCGGAGATAAGAATATACCAAACGGATGATGGACAAACAGAAATTAATGTAAAATTTGATCAGGAAACGGTTTGGCTTTCTCAAAAACAGATGGCACAACTTTTTGAAAAGGATAAAGATACGATAGGCCTTCATCTTAAAAACATATATCAATCAGGTGAATTAGTGGAGAATACAACTACCGAGGATTCCTCGGTAGTTCAAGAAGAAGGGGCAAGGAATGTAAACAGAAAAGTGAAATTATACAATCTTGATGCGATCATATCAGTTGGATACCGGGTTAATTCAAAGCGGGGAATTCAATTTAGAATTTGGGCCAACAGAATTCTTAAGGAATCTGTTATATTTCATTACCAAAAATCATTCTTTTTCCGATGCGAATAAACGAATTGCCGATAATACCTTGGTTGCATTGACTTTAATGATTGCAGTAAGTAAGCCTGAAGAAAAGGATACAATGACCAAAGTGATTTTAAATTTGATAAATAAAAATAATTGATCCGAGACAATATGTTTTAAATTTAAAAGGAGCGGAAAATTACTGAAAGTTTATTCATCCTAAATTTTTATAAGGAAATATACAAATTTATATCAATCATTTTAAATTAATAAAGTACACCATGTTTCACAATTCCATTTTAAATATCGTATTCAGTTCGGCTGCCGTGTATGTTTTCATTACGATAGCCATCCGCATATTTGGCAAAAAGGAGTTGGCCCAGCTCTCGGTCATGGACCTGGTTTTTGTGTTGCTGATCAGCAATGCGGTGCAGAATGCCATGGTGGGCTCCGATTCCACCCTGCTGGGCGGACTGGTGGCTGCCCTTACCCTGTTTTTGATCGATTATCTTTTCAAGTACCTGCAGTACCGTTCAAGAAAATTCACCCACCTGATGGAAGGCGAAGCTGTTGTGATTGTATACAACGGCAGGGTAAATGATAAGAACATGAGAAAAGTGCGGCTTACTACCGATGAATTGCTGGAAGCCATCCGCGAGCATGGGGTATCAAGCATTAAGGATGTAAATCTGGCCTTGCTAGAAGTTGACGGCAACATAAGCATTCTTTCCGATAATTACCAGAAAAGGTCTACCCGGCATATTTCAAGAGGGAAAAAACAAATGCAAAAGAAATCTTTGTAATTATTTTGGAAATAATAGTGATTCAGTTTGTTGGCTAAGTTTTATGAGGCGATGGTTCAAGGTTTTGTTTTGGAAATCAATTTAAGGTAAATATTTTATAGATAGAATTTTAAAATGATTAAACTTTAATTTAATTTAGCAATACAAAGTTTTGGAGAAATTCTCAACTGCAATTTATAGTGGTGTTTGAAGGATATTGGTGTAGGAAGAGTTGCTTATCCGGTTAATTTAATAACAGAATAAAGTAATTTTATGTATATGAAGTTCTATAATTTTTTCCTATCCCTTTTGCTGGTTGCATGGACTTCCACGGGTACTGCTATTGGGCAGGGCTCCTGGTCGCTGCGGAAGTGCATTGATTATGCCATAGCACACAATCTGCAGGTAAAGCAGCAGGAGGTGAATGCCAGGATGAGCGAGAATACTTATCTTCAGTCAAGATTGGATGTTTTGCCAAACTTGAATGCTTCCGGAGGGTTTAACTATTCACTGGGGCGTGCGCTAGATCAAACGACTTATCAATTTACAAGTAATCAGAAAATTAAATCTTCGAATTTTTCGGTCAACAGTTCGGTGAACTTATTTTCAGGTTTTCAGCAGGCCAACACTATCAAACAGAATCATTTTAATTTAATGGCCAGTTTATCCAATGTCGAAAAAGTAAAAAATGATATTTCGCTGAATATAGCTTCCGCATTTCTGCAAATCCTGTTTTGCCAGGAATTGCTGGAGGTCGCCAACAATCAGCTTGAACTGAGCCAACAGCAGGTGGATCATACCCGGACATTGTACAATGCAGGCAGCGTACCGCAGGGCAAGCTGTTTGAAATTCAGGCGCAGGCAGCCTCAGACGAGCTTCAGGTTGTAAACAGCCAGAATTCACTGGATCTGTCAAAGCTCACCCTGATCCAGTTGCTTGATCTTGATTCGATTAAAAATTTTGAAATAGAAAAGCCCAACCTGGGATTCATTAAAATTGATACTCTTGAGTTTACGATTGATTCGGTATTCAACCGTGCTCAGGAATTACCCCAAATCAGGGCAGCACAGTATTCTCTTTTAAGTGCTGAAAAAGGACTTGCTATAGCAAAAGCTGAACGAAGCCCCAGGCTGACTCTTGGAGCTTCATACGGAAGCGGTTATTCTGATATACGCGAAAGAGTAACCGGGCTTAGCGATTTTCAAACGTTTCCTATTGGAAAGACCCAGACAACTGGAGAAACTGTGGTATCGTTGCCTGCCCAAACCCCAATTTACGGCAATTATCCTTTTAATAACCAGATCAAGGATAATGCCAATACTAACATTATGCTGGGCCTGAGCATCCCGATTTTTAACGGCTGGAAAGCGAATTCTTCCATTGCCAATGCAAAGCTGGCTATGGTGAACTCGAAATATTCTCTGCAAAATGCAAAAAACATGCTGTATAAGGATATCTGCCAGGCTTATACCGATGCCCTTGCAGCTTTAAAGAAATACAGGGCCACCGATAAGGCCTTGTCATCGATTGAAGAATCATTCAAGTACACCCAACAAAAATATGAAATCGGGTTGATGAATTTTGTGGATTACAGCACAGTCAAAAATCAGTTGGCCAAAACCCAGTCAGAATTATTGCAGGCCAAATATGAATATATTTTCAAATTGAAAGTTCTAGATTTTTATAAGGGGAATCCTATAACATTATAGTTTAGTTATGAAATCGAAAAAGACACTGAGATATCTGATAATTGCCGTAATCGTGCTGATTATTATCGTGATTATCGGGAAGAAAGCCGGATGGCTTGGGAAAGCCGATGCCATTAAGGTGAGCACCGAAAAAGTAGGGCGGCATTCCATTATTGAGACCATTACCGCAAATGGGAAAATACAACCTGAAACTGAAGTAAAAATCAGTCCTGATGTTTCGGGTGAGATTGTGGCTTTGTATGTGAAAGAAGGGGATAGCGTGACCAAGGGGCAGCTGTTGTTAAAAATAAAGCCGGATATTTATATTTCCGGACGTGATCGTGCTGCAGCCGCTGTTAATACGGCAAAGTCGGCTTATCAAAATGCTTTGGCCCGCCTGGCTCAGTCTAAAGCCCAGTTTGAACAAAACAAACTTGCTTATGAGCGCAGTAAAAAACTGTGGCAGCAGAAAGCTATTTCTCAATCCGACTGGGAATCGGCTATGTCTACTTATGAGATGTCGCAATCTGATGTGGAAGCAGCAAAACAGAATGTAAAATCAGCCGAATATAACATTAAAAGTGCTGATGCTTCATTGAAGGAAGCCAATGAGAACCTGGTGAAAACATCCATCTATGCCCCGATGAGCGGAATTGTTTCTGCCCTGAATGTTGAGAAAGGGGAGCGGGTAGTAGGTACTTCCATGATGGCAGGTACCGAAATGCTTCGTATTGCCGATCTTAACCGCATGGAAGTTAAGGTGGATGTGAACGAAAATGATATTGTCCGCGTAAAAGTTGGGGATACTGCCCTTGTTGAGGTGGATGCTTATTTGGATCAGAAATTTAAAGGTACAGTGACTGAAATTTCAAACTCTGCAAATACCACAAATGTTTCTTCTGCCGATCAGGTCACCAATTTCACCGTCAAGATTCTGCTGCTGAGGAATTCATACAGGAATCTTATCGCTCAAGGGAACAGAAATCCATTTCGACCGGGAATGTCTGCAAATGTTGATATTCAGACGATCAAGAAACATAATATCCTGACTGTTCCTATTCAGGCGGTTACGGCAAAAAGCGATTCGGCACTCAGGGCTTCAGCAGCAACTGAAAAATCCGGAAATCAAGGGAAGCAACTGACGGATAGTGTCAGGAAAGAAATTGTATTCCTTTATAATCAGAAAGATAAAAAAGTAAAAATCTGCGAAGTCAAAACAGGGATACAGGATAATTACAACATTGAAATTCTCTCCGGCCTGAAAGAAGGAGACGAAGTTGTGGTAGCTCCTTACAACGCTATTTCAAAGAAATTAAAAGATGGAACTCAGGTTGAAAAAGTACCTAAGGAAAAACTATTTGAAAATCAAAAGTAAACTTTGCGATTAAAAAAACCGTATTTTTGTCCCTGATAAAATAAGTTGGGATAAAAATGCCGGTTATATTAAATATTGAGACGTCAGCACAGATGTGTTCTGTATCGCTTTCTAAGGACGGGAACCTAATTGGATATAAAGAAAGTACTGAAAATAATACCCATGCTTCTTTGCTGGGATTATACATTGACGGGTTATTAAAGGAAAACAATCTTGAAGCGATTAAACTGGATGCCGTTGCCGTAAGTAAAGGCCCGGGTTCATATACAGGCCTTCGTATTGGGGTATCTACAGCAAAAGGTTTATGTTACGGAGCAGGTATTCCGCTGATAGGAATCTCTACCTTGGAATGCATGGCATACTCTGTCGCTCATGAGGATATGTTTAAAAGTGGGGCTGATCAAAATGCCTGGCTTTGTCCCATGATAGATGCGCGGAGAATGGAAGTTTATACTGCATTTTTTAATACTGATGCAGAAAGGATGACAGAAACTCATGCTGATATTATTACTCCTGAATCGTACAAAGAATTACTTGACCGCAGGCCTGTTTATTTCTTTGGCAGTGGGGCAGTGAAATGCCAAAAATCAATTGTTCATCCCCATGCATTTTTTTCTATAAACAGGGAACCATCTGCAAAAGATATGATCCCTCTTTCTGAAAGTGCATTCAGAATGAAGAAATTTGAAGATGTGGCTTATTTTGAACCTTTCTATCTCAAAGATTTTGTTGCAACTACCCCTAAAAAAAGTATTCTGACTCTTTAATGGTTTTAGATGATCATTTCTATAAGGTTGGCATTATCCTTGAAGAAAGAAAAGATATTTGGAATTCGTAACAATGACAAGGTATGGAAATTAAAAATTTTTGTTTGAAAAGGTTTAAAATATTTTTGTGGATTTCGATCTTTTTGTTGCCGGTCGTACTTTCAGGACAAAGGCTTCCCAAGATACATCAACAAAATCATGCATTTCAGGCAGGAGAGACCATTCAGTTCCTGATCCATTACGGCCCAATTAATGGAGGCACAGCCACTTTAATTTTAGGGGAAGAATATTTGTTCGGGCGAAAGGTATATCATGCAGTTGCCACGGCTAAAACAACAGGTATTACCGATAAAATATTCCGTGTACATGACGTATATGAGAGCTTTTTTGATATGTCAAACGGTTTGCCTCTTAAGTCGGTCAGAAATATTCATGAAGGCAATTATAAGCGGTACAATGAAGCCCTTTTTAACCATGAAAGCAACACGGTAACCAGCATGAAATCGGGAGTGCATAAGGTGCCGGCCAATATCCTGGATATGGTTTCCTCCCTGTATTACCTTCGCCGTCTTAATTTCAATGAAATGAAATATGGAACGGTTATTGATCTGGTCACTTTTTTCAGTGATGAGATATTCCCGTTTCAAATTCGTTACCGGGGCACAGAAACCATAAATACCCAATTGGGTACATTTAATTGTTTGAAATTTGTCCCTGTTGTTGAAAAGGGCCGTATCTTCAAACATGATGATGATATGACAATATGGCTTTCAAATGATTCCAATATGATCCCTATTCAGGTTAAGTTTGATATGTGGGTAGGATCTTTTAAATGTGACCTGGTCAATTATTCTAATCTTAAGAGACCCTTGAGAAACCTTAAAAAATAAAAGGAAAGAGCTGAAAATTAAAATATTTATTGTACTAAATATTATAATTAAAGCTTTTACCTTATTTTTGCATCATTTTAATTTAATAACGTAATATGGCAAATACTTCAGACTTTAAGAACGGATTATGTATAGAGTTTAATAATGATTTATATACAATCGTTCAGTTTCAACATGTAAAACCGGGCAAGGGCCCTGCTTTTGTCAGAACAAAACTGAAAAACCTCAGAACCGGAAGAGTAATTGATAATACTTTTAATTCGGGTGTGAAGATTAACACCCCTAATGTTGAACGCAGGCCTTATCAATACCTGTACAAAGACGATAATGGTTTCAATTTCATGCATACCGAGACTTTCGAACAGATCACCATTAATCCTGATATGATTGAAAATTCGGATCTGATGAAAGAAGGACAAAAGGTTGAAGTCGTTTATCACGTGGATACCGATACTCCTTTAACCTGTGAACTTCCTCCTTTTGTTGTTTTGGAAATCACTTATTCGGAGCCGGGCATCAAAGGTGATACTTCATCTACTACGGCCATGAAATCTGCTACCCTTGAAACAGGTACTTCAATCAATGTACCCTTATTTATTAATCAGGGCGATAAAATTAAGGTTGATACCAGAACCAGGGCTTACGTAGAAAGAGTAAAAGAATAATGAGTATCAATAATATATAGCTGTTTATAGTTATGGCAAGTGACGGGGCAAAAAATCGGTTGCAACTGGTTACATTCAAGTTGAATTCGTTACTTGACATAACTAATGCCATTAATGAAAATCTTCCTACCGAAAAACTTCTCCAGCGCTATGAGAAGATCCTGAGAGAAGACCTCAATATTGGGAAAATATTGATTTTTAAGTTCCATGAGACATGGGAATGTATCCTTAATTCAGGCTTTAAAGCTAACATTCAGGATATGATCAATGTGGAGAACGATCTTTTGCCTTTTTCGGAAATTACTTTTGTCACTTC
Organism: Bacteroidota bacterium; assembly: GCA_030706565.1. Taxonomy (NCBI): domain Bacteria; kingdom Pseudomonadati; phylum Bacteroidota; species Bacteroidota bacterium. The sequence continues at coordinate 7,093 of JAUZOH010000150.1, forward strand.
TTCTCCTATTGCATCATTAGATGTTTTTGATATTGTTATCCCGGTTTTGGACAAGAGTGCTCCCATTGCTTATGTCCTGATTGGTGATATTGACGAAGAAGCGGAAGGGGTAAGCCCTACAATCAAGCACCTGCATTTTATACAGACTCTTTCCAATATTATTATCGTTGCCATTGAAAACCGCCGCTTGTTCCAGGAAAGCCTTCAACAGGAAAGGTTGAAAAAGGAGTTGGAAATGGCTTCGAAGATGCAAAATATGCTGATCCCTGCTCAGGATGTCCTTCCACAGAACGGGAAGTTGCATGTTGCTGCATTTTATCATCCTCATTTTGAGGTGGGTGGCGATTATTACGATTATATTCCCCTGGCGCCCAATCTGAGCGGTTTTTGCATTGCCGATGTATCCGGTAAGGGAATGTCGGCGGCCTTGCTGATGTCCAATTTCCAGGCCAACCTCCGTGCACTTTACACCCCCGAAATTCCCCTGCCGGTTTTAATCCGCAAGCTTAATGAAAGGGTTATGGTTTCGGCCAACGGTGAGAAGTTCATCACACTGTTTCTGGGAAAATACAACAGCGAGACTTATACGCTTGAATACATCAACGCGGGGCATAACCCTCCTTTGCTTTACGAAACCGAAAGCGAAAAGCTGTCAAACCTCAAGAATGGCTGTGTGGGAATGGGTATGCTTGACGAAATCCCTTCGATCAAACCAGGAGTTGTTCAAATTAACGAACGGACCAAGTTATTGTGCTACACCGACGGTTTAATTGAATTGTCCGATGAAAACGGAATTCAATATGGCCTTGGTAACATTGAGAAAAGTCTGGCCAATAAAGGGACTGTCGAAGAAAATATTTCGGATATTATCAGAAGTCAGAAAATATTGGAAAACAGCATAAAAATCTTTGATGACATTTCAATCCTGGGTATAGAATTTTTTAGGTAAGCTGATTTTTCCCGGCTTGCTTTTCCGGGTTAAAATATACATCCAGGGCTACAATGATGGCCATAAATGCCCAAAATGGCACTGATGCTTTATCCGTATCTAAAAAATTATTGACAAAGCCATGTATTGCATAGGTAGTCAGTCCAAGCACTACGGACAATACAAATATTTTCACCGCCCTTCTTGAACTTCTTGAATATACTTTTATCCCTGTATAAATGGCTGTAATTAAAACCGTCAGATAAGTCAATGTTCCCAGGACTCCTGATTCTGTGAGCGGGCCGATGTACTCGCTATGCGCATTGCCCATATCACCCGAGTTGGTACTGATCACTGTTTTTTCATAAGATACCTGATAAGGTGCATATTGAAACATATAGGTGCCGGGTCCCCAGCCGAAAATCGGCTTTTCCTTGAACATCCTGAACGCTGAAGCCCAGCGGTTGAGCCGCTCCACATTTGACGGGTCGTTGGATATGTTGGAAATGGACTCTATATGCTGTGTGATATCCGATGACGAAACTTTACGGTTGCTTTCCATGCGGTTCAG
>JAUZOH010000151.1 GCA_030706565.1 Bacteroidota bacterium
TATACTTTTCATCAAAAGGAATAACAATCACACTGACCAATATTTTTTCTACCGAAATCATGTATGTATCTTCAAAAACAAACAGTTATAAATAGCAAGAAATTCCATATTTTATGCCATTCGTCAGGCAATTATGTCAGAGAAAATTTTAACTTAGCATAATAAAGTATTACAATATGGAAAACATATTAATCATAGGCGCAGCAGGGCAAATTGGTTCTGAAATCACCCTGGCCTTGCGAGAAATTTATGGCAATGACCATGTATTTGCCACCGACATCAAAAAAGCTTCAGCGGATATTGTGGAAAGCGGGCCTTTTCAGATTCTCGATGTGCTGGATAACAAACAGCTCATTCCTTTTGCCGTACGCAATAAGATCACCCAGGTCTATCATCTGGCGGCCATATTGTCGGGTAATGCTGAAAAATTTCCTCTTCATGCCTGGGATATCAACATGAAGGGGCTGCTCAATGTACTGGAACTGGCGCGCGAAACGGAAGATATTAAAAGGGTTTTCTGGCCCAGTTCCATTGCTGTTTTTGGACCTTCCACGCCCAAAATAGCTCCTCAATTCACCATTATGGATCCCACCACGGTTTATGGGATCAGCAAACTGGCAGGCGAACGATGGTGCGCATACTACAACAAACGATACAACGTTGATGTGCGCAGTGTAAGATATCCGGGCTTAATTAGTTATAAAACCGAAGCAGGCGGGGGAACCACCGATTATGCCGTTGAAATTTTCTACGATGCCGTGAAAAAAAGAAGTTATGAATGTTTCCTGAAAGAAAATACCCGTCTGCCCATGATGTTCATGCCCGATGCCATTAAAGCCACCATAAAATTAATGGAAACCGGAGAATCCGGACTTCATACTCATTCCAGTTATAATCTTTGTGCCATGAGCTTTACCCCAAAGGAACTGGCAGAAGAAATAAAAAAGCATATTCCGGATTTTTCAATTACTTACAAACCTGATTTCAGGCAGGACATTGCCGATTCCTGGCCTGAAAGCCTTGACGACAGCATCGCCAGGTCACATGATGGTTTTAATCCCGAATATGATATGGCTAAAATGACGGATATTATGCTCAAGGAAATCAGTAAAAAACTAAAAAGTTAATTCAATCAACAAATTATAATTTATCATGTACGGAAAAATCAAGGAACATTTGCAAAATGAAATAGCTTCCATCAGAGAAGCCGGTCTGTATAAGGAAGAACGAATCATCACCAGTCCACAGGGCGCCGAGATCACGCTGAATACAGGCCAAAAAGTCCTGAACTTCTGTTCAAACAATTACCTGGGGCTGGCCTCCCATCCGCTGGTTATTGAAGCTGCAAAGAAAGCGCTTGATTCAAGAGGATACGGCATGTCGTCGGTCCGGTTTATCTGCGGTACCCAAGATATACATAAGGAACTTGAACAAAAAATTGCTGATTTTTATGGAACTGAAGATAGCATTTTATATGCTGCCTGCTTTGATGCCAACGGCGGGGTTTTTGAACCTCTGTTTAGCGAACAGGATGCCATCATCAGCGATGCGCTGAACCACGCTTCCATTATTGACGGGATCAGGCTTTGCAAGGCACAACGTTATCGTTACGAACATGCCAATATGAGCGATCTGGAAAACAAATTAAAACTTGCTCAGGCACAACGATTCCGCATGATCGTTTCCGACGGGGTGTTCTCAATGGATGGCGACATATCCAAACTGGATGAAATAACGGCCCTTGCAGAAAAATACGATGCCCTTGTGATGATCGACGAAAGCCATTGCGCGGGATTCATTGGAAAATCAGGAAAAGGTTCGCATGAATACCACCATGTGATGAACAAAATTGATATTGTAACCGGCACACTGGGCAAAGCACTGGGAGGAGCCCTGGGCGGATTTACCACCGGAAAAAAGGAAATTATTGAATTGCTGCGCCAGCGTTCAAGGCCCTATTTGTTTTCCAATTCTTTATCCCCTGCGATTGTCGGTGCTTCCATTGCTGTGTTCGATTTACTTTCGAAATCAACCGAATTGCGTGATCATTTAATGGAGAATGCTTCCTATTTCCGGAGAAAGATGACAGAAGCAGGCTTCGACCTTAAACCCGGAGAATCCGCTATTGTTGCCTTAATGCTTTATGATGCAGTATTGGCTCAGAAATTTGCCAGCCGTATGCTGGAGGAAGGAATTTATGTTACCGGTTTCTATTATCCCGTTGTACCCAAGGGCCAGGCCAGAATACGCATTCAATTGTCAGCTGCCCATACCAAAGAACACCTGGACAAAGCCATTTATGCATTCATTAAAGTTGGCAAAGAGTTAAATGTTTTTGAAACAAAAAAATAATAAAGGATTTACTACTGTAATTTTTTACCTTTGTTGTTCATTTAACATTTTTACCAATGAATAAATTTGAAGCAGTCGAAAAGAAAATTTACAATAAGGAGCAAATCCCACAGATGTTGGCTTTATGGCGTTTCCAGAATAAAAAAATCGCTTTCACCAATGGTTGTTTTGACATATTGCACAGAGGACATGTGGAATATCTGGCCAAAGCAGCTTCACTGGGCGATATATTGATTGTTGGGCTGAATACGGATGATTCCGTCAAACGCATTAAAGGCGAAGGGCGCCCTGTTCAGGATGAAATTTCCAGAGCACTGGTATTGTCTTCCCTACAATTCGTCAATGCAGTAATTTTGTTTGATGAAGACACTCCTTATGAACTGATCAAACTGGTTCAACCCGATATTTTGGTCAAAGGCAGCGACTATAAAGCCAAAGAAATTGTTGGATACGACATTGTAACCGCCAAGGGCGGAAAAGTTGTAACAATTGACCTGATAAAAGGCTATTCTACCACCCGGATGATTGAAAAAATGACTAAATAAGGAGGTAGACTTGCCCGCGAAATCAAAAACGGTGTATGTTTGCCAGAATTGTGGTGTATCTTCAGTCAAATGGATAGGCCGTTGTCCGGCATGTGGTCAGTGGAACACCTATGTAGAAGAAACGGTACAGAAAGAAACCGGCAAAAACACTTCGTTCCGTGCAGGTTCTTCTGTACCTCAGTTGCTTTCAGAGGTTTCTTCAGCTAATGAAAAACGTATAGATACTTTAAGTTCAGAATTTAACCGTTTACTGGGCGGAGGGTTGGTACCGGGATCGGTTGTACTGATTGGCGGAGAACCGGGTATTGGCAAATCAACCCTGGTGCTGCAAGTGGCCCTGAAAATGAACAGTCTCAAAACCCTTTATATATCAGGTGAAGAGAGTGTACAACAAATAAAAATGCGGGCCGACCGGATGAATCTCAAAAATGAGAATTGTTACCTTTTGAGCGAAACCTCTCTCGAAAATATTCTGGCACATATCGATAACCTGTCCCCGGATCTGGTGGTCATTGATTCCATTCAAACTTTATATACCGATGGGATTGATTCTTCGGCCGGCAGTGTTTCACAAATCCGCGAATGTACCGCGCGCCTGCTCAGGATGGCCAAAGAAACGGCACGCCCGGTAATTCTTATCGGGCATATCAATAAAGAAGGGGTAATTGCCGGTCCAAAAATATTGGAACATATTGTGGATACAGTCCTTCAGTTTGAAGGCGACAGGCATTTTCTTTACCGGATCTTAAGATCAATAAAAAACCGTTTTGGAAGCACTTCCGAACTGGGTATTTTCGAAATGCAAAGCAACGGTCTGCGCGAAGTAAACAATCCTTCGGAGATACTGATTACCCAGAATGACGAGAATCTCAGCGGAGTGGCCATTGCAGCCACCCTTGACGGCGTCAGGCCTTTTCTGATAGAAATTCAGGCCCTGGTAAGTTCTGCAGTTTATGGAACCCCTCAACGTTCGGCTACAGGTTTTGATTTTCGCCGTCTGAACATGCTTTTGGCCGTACTGGAAAAAAGAGCAGGTTTTAAACTTGCCACTAAGGATGTTTTTCTCAATATTGCAGGTGGCCTTAAGGTGGATGATCCTGCAATAGATTTGGCCGTTGTGGCTGCTGTTCTTTCTTCAAATATAGACCTGCCGATAAGCAAAAATATCTGTTTAGCAGGTGAAATAGGCCTGTCGGGTGAAATACGTCCCGTCAGCAGAATTGAACAACGTATAGGAGAAGCCGAAAAACTGGGGTTTAAACAAATGATTATTTCGCAATACAATCAAAAAGGCCTTGATTGGTCGAAGTATAAGATTAAGATTATTCCGGTCAACAAACTCGAACAGGTGTTTAAATTTCTATTCGGGAAAAACAATTAGCAAATTATCAATAATATATTGATTAAAAAACAATTGCACCACTATTTCAAACAAAATAATTTTTTAAATTATAAGTTTTCATAAAATAACAGGACAAATCTTTAACAAATGTAAAGTCCTTATTAAATAATAAAAAAAGGAATTTGCGTATTACAAGCCGAACCGGACAATATGTCATAGTTTACAGACAATTAATAAAAAAGGTGACAAAAGTTAGGAATCTTATGGTTCCAAACTTTTGTCACCTTTAACAATTAACAGGATAAATAAAATCCATCCCATCAATTTCTCCTAAGAGGGCTTAAGGCATTTCAAGAAAATTCAATAACATCAGAAAATAAAAAGCAATTCCAAACAACTAAAATTTTTAGTTAGAATAAATTTTACTTTTTAACCTTAGCCCTGGCTCTGGCTTTTCTTTCCAATGCTTTTCTTTCTTTTTCTTCTTCTTTGGCTTTTCTCTTGGCAGCCTTAACTTCTCTTCTGTTCTGTTTTTCAAGGGCAACCTGGGTCATTTCCTCTTTACTTCTTCTTTTACGGCGAAGTCTGGGGCGTTCCACCACTTTCTTTTTAAAATGAACAGGAACGCCACTTTCGTCAAACTGGTTTAAACTTTTGGTCACCCCGAAAAGTTCGATAGATTTGTCATTATAAGCTCTGGCGGCTTCAATAGGTGTTTTGAAAGTGCCTACAATAACAGGTTGACGGTCAATCCATAAAATGGATATGTATTTATCTTTGGCAACCCGATGTACTCCGCGGAAACCAGTCGAATTATGCGTGAACCTTTGTTCACGGCGCAACTGCGACATGGTCAACCATTGAAGGTTTTTCACCCGGCAATCAATCTTGTTGCCATTTTTAAAGCTTACAAAAAGACGTTTGTCTGAAGGCGGTTTCGGTATGTACATGTTAGCAACATACTGATTTATATAAATGGTCTCAACTTTAAAACCGTCCTTCTTTTTGTAATACTTTTGAAAAACGGGCAATCCACTCGAGTGTTCTCGAATATTGTCCAATACCTTAAGCGCTTCAAAATATTTGTTTTGCTTAAGTTTTTCGTACACCTCAGAATCTAACAATAGATACTTATCGGCATTTTTTAATTTAATCTTTACTACCATAACTCATCAAAATATAATTTTGCAAAAATATCAATAATTATTTTACAGCAACATGTTATAAATCATAAATCTACAATAATTTATAGAATTACTTTCAAGCTACCGCAAGAGTTGCAATGCTTACCCTTGTATTTTCACACTGCAGAATCTGTGCAGTGCAAGCTTCTAATGTGGCCCCCGTAGTAATCACATCATCTATTAACAAAACGTGCTTATTAGTAAAAAAGTTTACATTTTTAACAATAAAAATATCCTGAACATTCTCCCATCTTTCAATCCTGCTTTTGCGGGTCTGGGTTTCATTGGCTTTTATCCTGCAAAGATTGTGCCTTTCAATGGGTTTTCGCATCGTTTTTGCAATTCCTTCTGCAATCCAATCGCTTTGATTATATCCTCTCCGTCTTTCTTTCTTCGGGTGAAGGGGCACTGGAACAATTACATCAACTGAACTAAATACGCTGGAAATCAACTCACTTCCGTACATTTTCCCTAATTCATAACCCAAATCTTTTAACCCGTTATATTTCATTTGGTGAATTAGCCGTTGATATTTACTTCCTTTGTTATAAAAAAAGAATGCTGCTGCCGATTCTATCTTAACTTTTCCCCAAAATATCTGCTCCAGTGGATTGTTTCTTTCCTGATGATAATTTGTTTTGGGCAATTTGTATAAGCAATGATTACATATCAGATACTCATTATGAAGCAGATTCATTCCACAACACGCACAAACATTGGGATAAAATAAATTAACGAAATCATTAATCCTCTTTCTCAAAGCTTCCATGCTATAAAAAATATAGTTAAGAAAGAAAACTTATTCTGATGAAAGTTAAGACATTAATTTGAAAAAAAAAAAATAATAACGTTTTTTTATTTTCAATTTTATCTTTGTAAAAAAAAAATTCAAATGGATATTATACTCTGTTAATAAAGACAAGCTAAATTTCCATTTTTATCATTTAAGAATTATTTTTTATGGCTTACGAATGTAAATTTTGTTTTATCCGTTCATTTGAAAAACTTTTAAAAGAACGATCCTTCCCTGAAGAAAAAAAAGATGAAATTCTCACCGCTTTTCTTAAATATATTGCAGAAGTCGACTCCTCTCAAATTAGTCCCCTGATCGGGCGGGAAATGGAAATCATGGTCAAAAAATACCTGAATAATCCGGATCCCTACAAAGAAGAAAAACGGCAAAGCAACCAGTTTCTCCTGAATCTCTATCCTAAGTTCAAAAAGAAAGTTGAGACAGCATCCAATCCTTTTGAAACAGCTTTGCGCCTGGCAATTGCGGGAAACATCATAGATTATGCCGCTTCTACCAATTTCAATGTGATGGATAATATCAATTATGTTCTGAATGCAAAATTTGGAATTGATCATTCCAGGGAATTGGAAACAGCCATAAAACAAGCAAATACCATACTTTACCTCGGAGATAATACCGGGGAAATCGTACTTGACAAACTTTTCATCGAAACCATCGGCCATCCCAATGTTTATTTCGCAGTAAAAGAAAAGCCGGTTATCAACGATGCCACTATGGAAGATGCCCGGTATACAGGAATGGATAAAGTAGCCAAAATAATTTCCAATGGCTACGATGCTCCTTCTACAATCCTTGATAAATCATCCAAAGAGTTTATTGAAATATACCAGCATGCCGATCTGGTTATATCAAAAGGACAGGGGAATCTGGAAGGCCTCTTCAGAAGCGGAAAAGAAAATACTTTCTTTCTGCTGATGGTAAAATGTGATGTTATTGCCCGGCTTGTAGGAGTAAAAAAAGACGACTTTGTAGTATTTAAAAAATCATTGTGCAAATAATTTTTTATAATTGCGCTCAATTATAAATATTACTTTTAGAAAGTATTTAAATCCTGTTTCCGGATGAGGTATAAACATCTAACTTATAAAGCTGGTGGAAGGTTTATGTTATCTTGTAATAAATTCGCACCCATGAAATTTGTACTCAGATTGTTATTGTGTTTATTTGTATTAAATCAAAGTAACCTGGTTTACTCACAAGTTAAGCAATTCACCACCATTACCTTTCTCAATCCCAGTGATTTTTATTCTGAAATGTTATTTTATCCTTCACGGGAAATTATTGATGTAAGGGAATATGCCCTGTATTGCAAATCAAGAATACCGGGAGCTCTAAGTGCCGATACTCCCGAAAAAGTCAAGAACCTTTCAGATACCCTGGACAGGGATATCCCTTTTTTTGTTTATTCGGAAAACGGGGATGAAAGTACAGAAGCTTGCCTTATATTGTTAGGGAAGGGGTTTAAAAATGTTTTCGAGCTGAAAGATGGCATCCGGGGTTGGGAACGGCAGGGTTTTAAAGTGGACAATAAAAAAATTTCTAAACGTAGAAAAAAGAGAATCTAAATCTAACGCCTAACCTATTCCTCTTTATTGTTTCCCTTTGCAGAAAAGGCATCCTGTTCCCTATCCTTCAAATTATCCCCAAAATCAAGGGAATATTGCTGTTCCAAAAGACGAAAGCTCAGACGGTGATATTTCGTAATTCCATATTTACGTATGGCCTCCCGGTGGAATTTCGTAGGATAACCCTTGTTCTGATCCCATCCATAGTAACCATATTCCTGGTGAAGGCCCAGCATGTAATCGTCCCTGTATGTTTTGGCCAAAACAGAGGCAGCTGCAATCGAGAAGTAAGTTGCATCACCTTTGACAATACAATTAAACGGGACCCCTTGATAAGGTTTAAACCTGTTGCCATCAACAATAATATGCCCGGGAGACTGGGATAATTTGTCCAGTGCATTTTGCATGGCAAGAATAGAAGCATTTAAGATATTGATCTTATCGATTTTATTATTGTCGACCATAGCCACAGCCCAGGCAACAGAACTGGCTTCAATCTCCGTACGGAGCTGGTAACGCTCCCGGGCCGACAACTGCTTTGAATCATTTAACAAGGGATGGATAAAATCATCAGGCAGGATGACGGCGGCAGCAAACACCGGACCAGCCAGACAGCCCCGGCCGGCTTCATCGCATCCGGCTTCAAACACTCCCCTCTGCAGGCAACTTTTTAAAGGTTTTCTTTCTTTATTTTTCATTCTGTTCCAAACATTTTTCAATACTCGTCCATAACCTTTCTGCAGTATAGTCCCA
>JAUZOH010000152.1 GCA_030706565.1 Bacteroidota bacterium
AAAGAAGATACCAAAGATGTTTCTACTGTTACTACTCCTGCTTCTATTACTTTAAAAGGGGATCAAACAGTTTATGTAATCCAAGGACAACAATATGTTGATTCTGGTGCTGTAGTGACAAACGGGAAGCTTGTGAAAACTACTGGTACAGTTCTTAATACTGTTCCTGGTTCTTATTCAATAAAGTATATTGCTGCAAATAATGATGGAGTTTTATATACAGCAACTAGAACTGTTACAGTATTGCAATTAGGTGACGGATCATTGGATCTTTCCGGTACTTATTTTGGAGGTAGAGGAAGCGTCCCTGTTCCTGCTCCTGTTACCATTACCAAAATTGCACAGGGTGTTTTTAAAGTGAGTGATTTTTTTGCTGAGTATTACGAAGTTAAAAGAGGATTGGGTGCAACATATACTGCACCTGGGTTATTGACCTATCTTGGGAATAATATAGCAATTATGCCGGTTGATGCTTCCTCCCCTTGGGGACCAATTAATATTGTTAAAAAATATATTAAAATTTCCCAGGATACTAATGGAAAAATCAGTATGCAGTATTTTATTATGACTACAGCTGATCAAAGTGCATTCCCTGGCCCATTCTATTTAAATCAACAATAATTTGTGAAATTTAATAATAGTATATATTATGAAAAATATAATAAAATATATATTGTTTATCGTTTTAATTTTTTCAATGGTAAGTTGTGAAACGATGAAAGATTACGATGAACAATATGCTGCTACTTATCCAATTTCTGGTGAGTGGTGGGTTAGATATACAATAAATGGTAAAGATACTCTTGCCCTTGGTTATACTAAATTAATCACAACAAATACTACTGCCAATGTTGCTTCAGAAATTTTAGCTATTGGTAAAACACGTTTGTTTAATTATAACTTTAAGTCAGGTTCTGATGTCGCAGCACTTACTTTTTCTGTAACAAACAGCGCTAATACTAATGCTAGCGATGCTGCTTTAATTAATTTTCCTAAATTTACTGTTGCAAATGGGAAAGTTATTTTGAAATCGGCTAAAGCTAATTCTGGCACTCTCTGCGATAGTATTAATTTTGAATGGAAACTTGATGCTGCTGCAGTTGATAGTGTTAATAAATATTATGCAAATCATACCGAACTTTTACCTCATATTCATTTTACCAATCCAACGGAGACTATTGTTGTTTCTGGTATAAGAAGAACAGGTTTTTCAATTGATGATCATTAGTTAATTAGAAATGTTTAAAAAAAGCTGCTTCTTTGAAGCAGCTTTTTTTTTGGAGTTAAGTCGCGCTATTTGCATAAACATTGCTGTCTGCTTTCTTTGTGAACCTTGTGTAATCCTTGTGCACTTTGTGGTTCAATATTGTTTGAAATGGTTTGAAATAAATTTACCACAAAGGCAAAAAGTACACTAAGAATACAATTTTAGTTTTTATTATCATCAATTTTGCCTTTGAATTTTGCCCTTGAATTGCCGCCAGCTTTAGCTGGCGGATACTGATAATCCAAGTATTTATTAGGCTTTAGCCCAATTATATTTTTAAAAAATCAAATTATGCTAAAATAATTTGGCTAAAGCCAGGGGAAATTGCTTATTCAACCCGTTGGCTAAAGCCAACGGCAATTCATAATTCAGAAATTATCAACTTCTCCTTTATTTGATTTTTTCATTATCCCATTATCCCATTGTCCCATTATCTCATTAGCAGATTATCCCATTATCTCATTATCTCATTATCTGGTAATCCAAAATATTTGGAAAATTTTTTTTGAATATTGGAATTACGGTTTTCATCGTTTAACTTTACAAAATTGGAAAATTGTAATTAAAAAATCATATTTTAGTTAAAATCATTACATTTTATAGATTAAAATGTAGATATTTGTGAAAATTAAAATATAAAATGGAAAAAATAGGGGGTGGTTATGGTAAAACAATTATTTTCTATTAAATCGCTGAAAAGAATTTACGAAGAGTCGGAAGACGAAAGTCACGCGCTAAAAAAAACATTGACTGCCCTTAATTTAACCACTTTGGGTATTGGAGCCATCATAGGCGCCGGTATTTTCGTGTTGACCGGTACGGCAGCTGCTACTCATGCCGGGCCTGCCCTGGTTATATCGTTTATTATCTCGGGAATGGGTTGTGCCTTTGCCGGTTTGTGCTATGCCGAGTTTGCCTCGATGATTCCCATTTCAGGCAGCGCTTATACTTATGCTTATGCTACTTTGGGCGAATTTATTGCCTGGATCATCGGCTGGGACCTTATCCTGGAATACCTTTTTGGGGCAGCCACGGTGGCTACCGGCTGGTCGGGCTATGTGACAAGTTTTCTTCATGATATAGGCATACATTTGCCGGATGTCATTTGCAATGCCCCTTTTGATTATGATGTTACAACGGGTTGGCATTGTACAGGCGCCATTATTAATTTTCCTGCCGTTTTTATTCTTTTGTTGATGGCTTCCTTGCTGGTGATCGGTATCCGGGAATCAGCAAAGTTCAATAACCTGATTGTAATCACAAAGATTATAGTGATTTTGCTTTTTATTGGTTTTGGCCTTTCTCATATCAATACGGCAAACTGGAAACCCTTTATTCCTGCAAATACCGGAATCTGGGGACATTATGGCTGGTCCGGTATTATTTCAGGAGCAGGTGTAATATTTTTCGCTTATATTGGTTTTGATGCGGTTTCCACTGCAGCCCAGGAAGCAAAAAATCCCAGAAGGGATATGCCCATTGGCATTTTAAGCTCGCTTGTGGTCTGTACAATATTGTATATCTTGGTTTCGCTGGTGCTTACCGGTATTGTCAATTATAAATATTTGAACGTGCCTGCCCCTATGGCCATTGCTATAGATCATGCCGGGCATTCTATGAACTGGCTGCGGCCATTGATTAAAATTGGGGCCATAGCCGGCCTTAGTTCGGTGATTTTGGTGTTGCTGATGGGACAGGCCAGGATTTTCTATTCTATGGCCAAGGACGGGCTTTTACCTGCTAAATTTGCCTCCGTGCACCCCAAATTCAGGACTCCTCATGTAACCACTATATTGACGACTATTGTCGCCTGTATTTTTGCCGGACTTTTCCCTGTAGGAATATTGGGGCAGCTGGTTTCTATAGGTACTTTGCTGGCTTTTACGATTGTATGTTGCAGTGTAATTATACTGAGAAGGAAAAGGCCGCATTTCCCCCGGCCTTTTAAAACCCCATTTGTACCCTGGTTTCCTGCAATAGGCGCTATCATTTGTCTGACAGAGATGATATTTTTGCCTTTCGATACCTGGATGAGGCTTATTGTATGGATGCTTATAGGATTTATAATTTATTTTACCTACAGCATGAAGCACAGTAAGGTAAACAACGACATTAAAAACTAAGTTTAAGGCCTAGGCTTTCAGCTGATTGTAAGAGATAAGGTCAATATCATTTTCAACCAGGTAGGATAACCAGTTCTCGTTTAACCAGAATTCGTATTCCGCTTTACGGTTGAGGTATGATCCTTCCCTGTTGTTTATTGCAGGGTGGGTCATAAATTCGACAATCGAATATTTATTAAACGCCTGATCTATAGCTTCTTTAAATATGCTCATGTTGGCTTCCGCCTTTTCGGAGAAAGTGGAAATCAGCGCCTGAGGCTTAATGAATGTGTTGAGGTTTGATGCGGTTAACATGGAAAATGCACGGACAATGGCCATTTTCTTGTTGTGCCAGTCCGTGACTTTGCAATTTCTGGTTTTTTTAATCTCCGTATCTTTTAAAATTTCAGTTATCATAGGTCCGATAAAGGGGCACTGAAGCACATGTTTATGGCTGTCGGCATGGGATATCGGTACATTCATAGCTATGAGAAAGTTGAGTTGGGCAAGAATTTCATTTTCCAATTCTTCCTTATCAACCCCGCCTATAGCAGCACGGATAAGCAATTTGGGCAAGGACAGGAAATTTCCGTCTTCACCAATAAGGGTTTGTACCTGCGGGAGAGGAGATACAGGTTCGCCACTGAGCAGGTTTATATGAAAACCTATGGAAATGTTATTATTCAAAAGTAATGACGCAACCGATTTATAATCAACAAAATTAGCCATTATGGAAGTGGAGGTGATTTTGCCTCTTCTGGCTAAAGTGAGAATCCCTTCGGTGGCGTCCTTATCCCATCCAAAATCGTCAGCATTGATGATCAAATGTTTTTTCATCACTGTATTTTCTCCCTTTTTATTTACCTTTTCGGTTTGAACTTTAATTTACTACCGGATTATAATTGTTGGTTTATTCCTGTTTTTTTACGGATTACAAAAGGACTGTGTTTCCCCTGGACATAATAATTGTGAATACCTATTTCTGCAATCAGGCCAAAACTAATCAGAATTAAACCAACTAAAATAAGGGCGATTGAAAAAAGAAATTCAGCCACATAATCCACCCGCAGGTTAAAATGTAAAAAGATGCTTCCAAAAAGGTAATAACCATTGAAAATTGCCCCAATCAGGAATATAATTCCTCCAACTACCCCAAATAACCTGAAGGGCTTATTGATGTAGGAAATAAAAAATTTCAAAAAAACGAGATCTATAATGACTGCAAACATTTTGCTAAGGTGATAGTTGCTTTTTCCTGCATGACGGGTTTTAATTTCAATGGGTATTTCTTTAACCCTGATTCCTTTCCGGGCAACCATTGCGCCCAAAAAGCGGTGCGAATCGCCTAAAAGGTTGGCATTTTTCAAAAGATAACTCCTGTATGCCTTAAATGTAGCTCCGAAGTAACTAAGTTGAACGCCTGAAATTCTACAGATTATGTGATGGGCAATATTGGCGATGAAACTTTTAAATATCCCGTCAGGCCTTTTGGCTTTGGCACCGCCCACCATCTCGTATCCTTCTTCAATATTTTTCAGTAATTCGGGAATATAAACCGGGTCATGCTGCATGTCGCCATCCATGGCAATGACCACATCCCCTTTGGCCTGTTCAAATCCGGCCCTTAGGGCAATTGTTTGTCCGTAGTTGCCTGCAAGGTCTATGCCTTTAAGTTCCGGCTTTCTTGCAGACATATTTTCAATAACATCCCAGGTGTTATCCATACTTCCATCATTTACAAAAATCACCTCATAAGCATAGTTCAAAGAATCCATAACCTGAATTATTTTTTCTGCCAGAAGTTTGGTGTTACCTTCTTCGTTATAACTGGGAACAACTATAGATACAAATTTGATGGTGTATGACATTTTTAGTAAATTTATTATGAGATGTTAAATGAGGTTCATTTTCAGAAATTTTTGGAATAAAATATTTTCCTTTGCAAAAATATAGATTAGAAAATTTGATTACAAAAAAAAAAATAAAAATGGAATTTCACTTTACTCCATCTGAGCGGTTAAAAAAGATATTAAAGGTCATTGTTAAAGTAATTATTTCATCTATAGCTTTATACATTGTTCTAAAAAATATAGACCTGAAAAGAACCAAAATCATTCTTAGTCAGTCAAATATGTTATGGCTTTTGTTCGCCTTGATATTTTTTAATTTCAGTCAGATGATTAGTTCTTTCAGGCTGAATTATTTTTTTAAAGCCATAGGTCTTTCTTTAAGTTCAAATTATAACATGAAATTGTATTATGTCGGGATGTTTTATAATTTGTTTCTTCCCGGTGGAATTGGGGGGGACGGGTACAAGGTATACTTGCTGAATAAACATCATAAAACACCGGTCAAAGATCTGATTTGGGCCAGTTTGCTTGACCGTGGAACCGGCCTGGTCTCATTGATTATCCTGGCATTGATTGCATTGATTTTCAGCAGGGCTTACCTGGCGATGGCCGGTTTCCGTTACCTGGTTTACGTTGCCCTGGTATTTATCCTTCCGGTTTATTATCTCTTCGTAAAAATTGCATTTCCAAAGTTTGTGGGTGTATTCAAAAACACCAATTTCCTGGCATTGGTGGTCAATACGGTTGAAACGGTTGGCATGATTGCCATTTTGCTGGCTTTGCATGTTCATGCGCAATACAGCGATTATCTGGTGCTCTTTTTTATAGCAGATATTGCAGCGGTCATTCCTTTTACCATTGGGGGAGTAGGAGCCAGGGAACTGATATTTTTGCTGGGTTGCAAGTACCTCAGCATTGACGTCAACACCGGCGTAGCCTTCAGCCTTATCTTTTTCCTGATTACTGCCCTTAGTTCATTCACCGGCGCTTTTTTAAATGTTCAGGAAAGCGAAAATAACTAACGGCAGTCAGGATGATATTTGACCAAAGAGACGGTCTGGTGTTTTTTCCTGATTAAGACATCAAAATAATGGGTATATTGATTCTTATATGCTTTATAGGGATCGTGTATCAGGGTATAGCCGTCACTTTGGCGTTTTTTCCATTCCAAGGCCTGCATCCGTTCCCGGGTAAAATAAAAGAGGGTAGATTCATCAATATCTTCATAAGACATATATAACCTGTCATTTTTTGTCTGCCTGGCAACCTGAACCGCATTTTCTTTGCAGATAATCTCCGGTGCCTCGGCCTGCCTTACCGGCAGAATAAACCAGTTAAATCCTATGCGGACTACCAGTAAAAGAATTGCCAGAATGGCCAGTCTGAATTTTTTTGTTTTGAAAAACAGCCATAATAGGGAAGCAGAAAAAATTAAAAGAATGATGCTTGCCGGAATGGCATAACCTACCTTGCGTGTAGAAGGCACAAATGGATAGGCTGCTTGAGCTAAGGTTAATATTACTGCCGTAATGATCAGCAGTACATTTAATATTTTATAATTCAAGGTATTATTTTTCTCGTGTTCATCGAATAAGTAGAAAAGCACGGTAAATAAAAGCGGAATGAGCATAAAGAGGTAACGCGGATAAGTATCAGGCGAAATCCAGTATATCAAAATATTGGCCAGGAAGATCAGGGAGCAATACAAGATAAATGGATCAGATTTGATCCGTTTCCATACATTTTTGCTAAAAAGCAGTACGATCATCAACGACCAGGGGAAGAAATGATAGGTTATTTCAACGGGGAAGGTAAAGAGGTGGATGATGGTCTTCAGGAAGCCCATTTGTACGGCAGTTTTTTTGGTCGATTCGTTGAGCAGGTTTTCAAATACAACAAGAATAGACCCGGGGTTACTTTTGTAGTAAGCGAAATAATAGGCTCCTGTAATAATCAGAAATATAAAAATTCCGGTGAAATGGGGGATGGAAAATAATTTTTTAAAATTTTTATGGTAAATAAACAAAGTGAGCAGGGTAATACCCTGGAATGCCACTGCAGGTAACCCTTTCATTAAAAATGCTGCTGCCGTGAGCGCGTATGAACAGATGAACAGCAGGTAATATTTCTCTTTGGAGAAGAAATAATAAATCAGCATAAAGTTCAGGTAGACCACCCACGAAAAAGTGATGTCTATAAGCCCCAGCAGGGAATCATAAAATAAAATCCTTCCGCAGGTAAGAAACATCAGGGCAGCGACAAAACCCTTGAAAGTCCCAAAATGTTTTTTCGTTACATAAAAAATTGTATAAAGGAAAATAAGCAGAAAGATTATGGTCGGCATGCGTTCCGTAAATTCTGTGAAATTTCCTGCCAGGCGGAAAAAGAAAATTAAAATCCAGTTGAACAGCGGGGGTTTATTAAAATATAACACGCCTCCCATATAAGGCACGATATAATTATGCCTCAGGATCATTTCCAGGGCAACTGTGGCACGTATGGCTTCATCGTTGATAAAGGGCATCAGCCCAAGATGAATCAGTAATGCCGGTAACACCAGGATACCTGCAAGAAGGTAAATATATTTAGGATTATTCCGGAAATAATCTATGAAAGGTTTCACTTTTATTGAATTTTTAGAAAAAGGTCAAAGTTAATCATTTTCCTTCTTAAAAATCACAAAGTGGTTTTTGTTAATTGAAGTTTCGCAAGTAGTGAAAAGGGGTTATAACGGGATACTGCTTCATGATAATACTCAGTGAAACTCAGTTTTTTCTCGGCGTAAATGAATATCATGACACTGGCTTAGAAGATAAATAGTTTGAGGTGGTTCGAAATGGATGAAAGGTTTGAGGCAGTTTGAAATGGTTCAATTAATCAACGATAGAAATTAAAAGTCCTGGAATTTTTTAATGTATCACCGGTCTGGTTTAGCCCCTTCGTACAGCGGGGTTGATGGGCATAAATCAGGAGCTTTAAATTTTATTCCGTTCCGGGAAACAAGACCATACTGCTTGTTTGTCGGAATATCTTTAATTTCTCTGTGGGCTCTCCGTGAAAAACTCTGTGGTTCTCTGTGTAATAATTAAATGCTTTAACACAGAGTTGCACTGAGAAGACACAGAGTTATACGGAGAAAAATCTATGTGCCTCCATGGTTTTCTTTACGTTAAAACTTTATTCAAACTTTTTATTCTCCATAAAATACAGGAGAATGAGATCGCTTCGCTTAGTTGTCGTCACAAAAAGTTTACAAAAAAGACTGTGACTG
>JAUZOH010000153.1 GCA_030706565.1 Bacteroidota bacterium
ATCTTTTTACAAACCAACGTGTCGAAAAGTAATCGTCTGCAATGCCATTCTTAAAAGGCAAATGCCAAAGACAACCGTATTGCGGAATATTTTCTCCCTCGAGCACAGGAATACCTTCCTCAATAAATGCAGAACCAAATCCTGTCCCTAAGGTAACCGAAATTGACCTTCTGGAATTTGCAGAATGCCCAATCCAGGCCTCGCCTATAGCAAATGAAGTAGCATCGTTTATAAACCGAAAAGGCATATCGCCGGAAAGTTTAAGCAGTGAACGAAGTTCTACGCCAACATTTACGCCATTTAAGTTTTCATATTTTGCAACGTCCTTTGTAAAAAGTGCTATCCCATTCTCGTAATCAAACGGCCCTGGCATTGCAAAGCCAATTCCAACCAGCTTTGATAATTCAATGTATGACAATGCTGCATTAAGAGCATCTTTCCAACAATGCAAAATCTCATCAGAAGACGCTTTATTATTAACCTTCCTGTTGGTAAAACTATCATGGATAACATGTCCTTCCGAAATATTCACAGCTACAGCACTGATATGACTGCCACCAATATCTATACCTAAAGCAAAATTTTTATTCATGTCTTACATTTTAAATTACAAGAAATGACTAAGGTTTTTAAGCAAGCTTCTGATATAACCTATTAATTTACTAACAGTTATATTCGAAATAAACATCAATTCGCCTTGAACAAAACTAAATTAAAAAATCGTTTTAGCAAAATTATTGTCAACAATTACCTATAAAGATTATTTCCATAAAATGGAGTCTTTATAACTATTGTGAAAACAATTCAATTTGATTTATTGATCCGGATGAAATGGGGTATGTGATAAGGTCTTGTTTAAATTTTAGAAAATATTTATGAAAATAAATAAAAGAGTAAAAATCTAAGGTTTTGTTTTGTCACCATCTTCCAACAATTAGCAGGTTAAAACCTCAAAAAAAATCCCGGAAACTATTGCAGCATCCGGGATTTTGTGGGCTGTACTGGACTCGAACCAGTGACTTCTACCCTGTGAAGATAGCACTCTAAACCGACTGAGTTAACAGCCCAATGATTTGCAAAGATATAAATTTTTCTTTAGCTCATCCCTGATTATTGATTTTTTGAAGGGACAATATGATTAATCATGCTTTTATCCGGACAGCTATTGACCTCAAACTGAACCGTGATGTGCTGAAGCTGAAATTTTTTCCTAAGAATTCCATCAACCTTTTCTTTAACCTGCTGCGATTCGCTTACCTTTAAATCATCTTTCAGGTCAATATGGCACTCCAGGTACGACTGGCTGTCGTTGAGCCTCCATGCATGTATATGGTGAATATTTGATATTTCGGGAATGAGCTCAATTTCTTTTTTCAGATCATTCAAATCGAGTTCGCAGGGTGCGGCCTGCATGAGGATTTCTACAGCCTCCTTCAGAACTTTATAAGATTCCTTCAACAAGAAAATTCCTACAATAAAAGTGATTAAGGGATCAATCCAGTATATTCCCCAGAATGTAATGGCAATACCGCCAATAATCACCAGTACAGAAGAAAAAGTGTCGCCCAGTAAATGCAGGTATGCAGCCTTCAGGTTAAGGTTATCCGAAGAATTTCTCCGCAGCAGCAACATGGAAAATAAATTTGCAAGCAGCCCGGCCAGGGCCACCACAAACATCAATACCCCCTTTACCGGTTTGGGATTTAAAAGCCTTTCATAAGCCTCTACAAAGAGGAAAATACAAATTGCGATCAGCGCAAGAGAATTAAGCAGGGCTACCAGTATCTCAGCCCTCTTGTATCCAAAGGTCTTATCAACATCCGATTTCCTTTCTCCGATTTTATTGGCAAAAAAGGCCAGAAAAGCTGAAAAGGCATCCCCCAGATTATGCAACGAATCGGATATAAGCGACAATGAATTGGAGAAAAAACCACCTAAACATTCAATGACGGCAAAGGAAAAATTGATAACCGTTGTAATCAGTAATCTTTTCCCCCTGGCCTCTCCGTTTTCGTGATGATGATGCATAAAACAAGTCCTTTCTTTAGCCAGAGAACAAATAATTTCAAAAAAAGTTTGAAAAGCTTTGTTTATTTCTTTGGCAGATTGTTTTCATGACTAGGTCCCTTATCTTTTTTGATAACGTAAAGCCATACAAGAATCAAAACACCGGCCAGAACAAAAGGGATACTCAGCAACTGGCCCATATTCAATGACATTGTACTTTCAAAAGACTCCTGGTCTTCTTTCACAAATTCAATCAGGAACCTGGCAACGAACACCAGAATAAGGAACAAACTAAATAAAGTGCCTCCCTTTAATTTGCTGATTTTTTTCTCGTACAGATAATACAAAAGGCCAAAAATGAAAAAATAAGAAAGGCCTTCATATAATTGGGTAGGATGTTTAGGCAACACTTCCCCAGCCCTGACAAAAACGAATCCCCAGGGAAGATTGGTCTGTACCCCATAAATTTCAGAATTCATCAGGTTTCCGGTACGGATAAAAAGCCCGGCTAAGGCCACCACAATAACAATGCGGTCTAGGATCCAGAAATAGGATTTCTTGCTTTTTCTGCAGAAAAGATAAAGAGCCAACAGTATACCAATGGCTGCCCCGTGACTGGCCAGTCCTCCATGCCAGGTTTTCAGGATTTCTATAGGATTACGGAGATAATATTCAGGTTCATAGAAAAAACAATGTCCGAGCCTGGCACCGATGATGGTCCCCAACACCATGTACAAAGTCAACTTGTCGAGCAATTCCATGGGCACCCCTTCTTTTTTAAACATGTGGGTAAAAATCAGATAACCCGCCACAAAAGCAGAAGCGAACAATAACCCGTACCAGCGAATATGAAGGGAACCAATACTGAATATTTCGGGAGAAACATTCCAGGTAACAAAATCTATTATCATTTGTCTAATTTTTATTTTAACCCGACAAACCTACATGAATTTTAAATAATAGGCAAAATGATACAAATCATTTTTTAATCAAGTTCTAAACTTTTAGTACTTTCATCCCCATCAAAACAATTTTCAAATCAAAAAAAGTTAAAATTACTTAAATCGAATGTAATTAAATACTTTGCATTATTTTTGTAGATTAATTATTAAAAATAAAATTTTAAAGATATGAAAAAGCTTTTCTTTTCATTAACAGTCATCTTATTATTCAGCTGCACCGGTTTTTCTCAAAGTCCTAAAGCCGGGGATAAAAATAAACCAGAGATGACATTTAAGGAAGTAGAACACGATTTTACAAATGTTCCTTACGACGGTAACGGTACTTTCGATTTTGCTTTCAAAAACACTGGTAAAGAAGCTGTGATTATTCAGAATGTAACCACATCTTGCGGCTGTACTGCTTCAGAATGGTCAAAAGAACCCTACAAAAAAGGTGCTACAGGGGTAATTAAAGTAAAATACAACACTAAAATTGTTGGCAATTTTCAGAAAACCATCACGGTTTATTCCAATGCCAAAAATTCTCCTGTAACTTTGAGGATAAAGGGTTCGGTTGAACCGATGAAAGCCAAATAACTTACAGACTTTTCTTTAATGTGATCAGATTTTTCAATCTATCATTTTTCAACTTTTTTAAAAAGCACAAAGGTTTTCTCCATTTTAGGACTACCTTTGTGTTTGTTATATAATAAAGTTAAATATGCCAAAAGTCTCTGAAAAAGGCAGATTGATGCCTGCATCACCCATTAGAAAATTAGTGCCTTTTGCTGAAGCAGCAAAACGTAAAGGACGCAAAGTATATCACTTAAATATCGGACAGCCCGATATTCACAGTCCTGAAGTCGCGCTTGAAGCGGTAAAAGCGAATTTGCTAAAAGTGGTGGAGTACAGCCATTCTGCAGGAGACGAAAGTTACAGGGAAGCATTAGTATCCTATTACCACCGTATTGGCATTGATATAGACCCATCCCAGATTATAGTAACTGCAGGAGGTTCAGAAGCACTGTTGTTTAGCATGATGTCCTGCCTGGATGAAGGGGAAGAAGCAATTGTTCCTGAACCTTTTTATGCCAATTACTATGCATATTCAACTACTTCGGGAATTAAAATTGTCCCCATCACTTCGACCATTGAGCAAAACTTTGCCCTGCCCCCCATCGAAGAATTTGAAAAAAGGATTACCCCTAAAACTAAAGCCATCATTATTTGTAATCCCAATAATCCCACCGGATACCTGTATTCGAAACAGGAACTGGAGCAATTGCGGGATATTGTGATCAAACATGATCTCTTCCTTTTTTCGGATGAAGTTTATAGAGAGTTCTGTTACGATGGGCTGGAACATTTTTCGGTCATGAATCTCAAAGGGCTGGAGCAGAATGCCATACTTATAGATTCCATATCAAAACGTTATAGCGCCTGCGGCGTACGAATCGGTTGCCTCATTTCACGTAACAAAGATGTAATCGAAACCGCATTAAAATTTGGACAGGCCAGATTAAGCCCTCCTTCGTATGGACAGATATTTGGAGCAGCTGCTGTTAGTGCGCCCAGGGAATATTTCCAGTCGGTCTATAACGAATATATTCAACGACGGAATTATCTGATTGGGGCTTTAAATCAAATGGAGGGCGTGGTATGCCCTATGCCCAAAGGAGCATTTTACTGTATTGCAAGGCTTCCGGTTGATGATGCAGAAAAATTTTCCCAGTGGTTGTTAAGTGATTTCGAATATAAAAACCAAACGGTCATGCTGGCCCCTGCTGCCGGATTTTACTCCACACCCGGCCTGGGCAGGAATGAAGTCAGACTTGCTTATGTTTTAAATGTGGAAGATTTGAAAAATGCCATGGAATGCTTAAAAAAGGCTCTTCAGACCTATCCCGGACGTACCATTAACAAATCAAATCAGATTTCTAATTAACTGTTTTTCGTGAAAAAAGCAGAAGAGAAAAAAGAAAGAATAGCCTTTATTATTAACCCGATTTCAGGGAATGGGAATAAAGATATTGTTCTAAGGCTTATAGATTCTTATATCGACCTCAAACGGTTTAAATGCATAATCAAATATACCAAAGCACAAGGCGATGCAATGCGCATTGCCAAAAAACAGGTAAAGAAAGGTGCTGTTAAAATTATTGCTGTAGGTGGGGATGGTACGGTCAATGAAGTGGCCTCTGAACTCACAGATACTCCTGTCGCTCTTGGAATCATTCCGATCGGGTCGGGCAATGGCCTGGCACGCCATCTCCATATACCAATGAATGTAAAAAAAGCAGTAAAACTGATCAATTCTAATAAGATCACCCAGATTGATTACGGAATGGTGAATAACAAAAAATTTTTCTGTACCTGCGGGGTAGGTTTTGATGCCTTAGTGGGAAATAAATTTTCAGAAAGCCATAGAAGGGGTTTCAACACCTACATCAAAACCACTATACAGGAATTTTTCCGTTACCGTCCCAGCAAATATATTCTGAAATTCAACAGCACTAAAATAAAAACCCGTGCCTTTCTCATCACCTTCGCCAATGCCGCTCAATATGGGAATAATGCATATATTTCACCGGATGCAGATATACAGGATGGATTACTTGATATCTGTATCATGTCTCCTTTTCCAAAAATCATTGCCCTTGACCTGGGTTTAAAACTCTTTAATAAAGATATCAATAAAAGTAAGTTTGTTGATGTAATGCGGGCCAAAGAAATACTTTTGAAACGCAAGCATTCAGGAGAAGTGCATTATGACGGCGAACCCTGCATAATGGGCAGAGAACTCAATTTAAAAGTTGTTCATAAAGGGCTAAATGTGATCATTCCTTAAATTTGTATTGCATCTCTGCGGCTTTGCGTAGAATGTTTTCTCGCAAAGTTTTAACCACGGAAACACTTAATACAAAGAAATATAAAATATTTCTCCATGAGCTCCGTGACTTAGTGGTTATTTTTATTTTAATATTTCCTGAATAGGGTTACCCACAGAGGCATTGGGCAGCTTAATATGCAAAATCATGGAAACGGTAGGCGCAATGTCGGTTACATCATGATGAGCCACACTTTCACCCTGGCGAATTCCTTTGCCGTACCATAACAACGGGATATGAGTATCATAGTTATAGCCGGTACAATGTGACGAAGCAGAACTCAGATCATCTGTCCATCCGGGTTCCAGAACCATCTCCACGTCACCGCAATGTCTATAAAAGAAACCTTTCTGCATGCTGGCTTCAATATCCCTTGTATATTCCTGTTTATCAAGCTGTGTGGCAGTAAAGACCTTGGCCACTCCTTTCTGTTCCCTTAAAAAACCAGCCAGTTGATTCTGAACTTTTTCAAGTTCCAGTCCTTTTTCCTTAATCAAATTTCTGTTCAGATAAAATTGCCCGTAGTAGCTGGCTTCAATCCATTTTCCAGGACCCAGGCCTGCATCTAAATAACGGGCAGCCAGATTTGCAACAGAATCATCATTAAAATAACCTGCAGGAATCTTATGGTCCATCAGATACCTGGGAACTTCATCAGTGCCGTGGTCAGCAGTAAGGAATAGAGTATAATTGCCTTTCCCGACAAACTGATCCAGTGCCTCAAACAAACGGGCCAAATCGCGGTCGAGGCGCAGGTAAGTATCGTTCATCTCCTTGGATAATGGCCCATAATTATGCCCAATTGCATCAGGACTCGAGTAACTGACTGTCAGCAGATCGGGATAATCACCTTTACCCAGGCCGGCCTTCTGTATTGCTTCAATAGCCAGATCAGTAAGTAGACTATTTCCGAAAGGAGACATGTACAATATCCTGAAACGGGGATTATTCTTTCCTGACAAATCTTCAAGATTATAGGGAAAAACAGGTCTCACTTTTCCTTTAACAATATTTTCATA
The DNA here is from genome assembly GCA_030706565.1 of Bacteroidota bacterium. NCBI lineage: Bacteria > Pseudomonadati > Bacteroidota > Bacteroidota bacterium. The sequence continues at coordinate 6,856 of JAUZOH010000153.1, forward strand.
ATTGTTGTCATCGGGAAGGCTGCATGGATATTGATTTTCAGGAAACAGTAGGTTCCAGATGCTTTTCAAATATTTTTCAGCGTGTTTTTCTTGATTAAAACCAGCTACCCATTCGGGAAGCTTCGCCATATAATAAGTTGAAGAAACAAAATCCCCTTTTTTCTGGTCAAACCAAAACGCCCCGTCAGCCATGTGACCGGCCGAAAGAATAGCAGCCCTGTCCTTCAATGACAGTCCAATTACCCTGGATTTTTGACCGGTCGAAATTTTCAGTTCATCGCCCAAGTTGGTCACCAATAAATTCCGTGGTGAAACCCCAACCTTTGCATTTTCCCCTCCGACAATATGTTCATTACTGTCAGCGACACAATACTCTACACGTTTCAACTGACGGTTATACCATTCATCATCAATAATCCCGTGATATTGGGGCGTAGTTCCGGAAAAAATGCTGGCATGACCTGCAGCAGTGACTGACGGGATATAATTAATATGAACATCCCTGCAATCAAAACCTTTATTTAGTAAGCGTTTAAATCCGTTTTCGCCAAACTGTTCATAAAACCTGTCAAGATATTCAGCCCTCATCTGATCGACAACAATTCCCACGAACAGCTTTGGAAGGTCCTTTTTCTGGGCAAATGAAACAAGGGCCCATTGCAATATGAAAATGAATATAAGAAACCGCTTTGCCATTACAATAGAATAAAAAAGGTATATTTTCTTAACATAAGATTTAAATGATCGATTTAACCAGAAAATTAAAAAAATATTAATAACAACATATTGGTAAAAAAGCCCAGCCCTAATCCTCCATATACCTCTGAAGGTTTGTGGGCATTCAGGCTTAAACGTGCGAAACCCAGCAAACCCGCAATCACAACACTAATTATCAGGAAAACAGAAATATCAGCCAGTAAACGGAACGACATGGCCAGTAAAGCGCCGATCACCCCACCTATTCCAACCATGTGGGCACTTATCTTCCATTTGATATTAATCAGACTGGTCAGTACTACCGAAAGGGTTGCTGCCAATATAAAAAGCTGAATAATACGGGGCACCATCAGGCTTCTCAAGACAAAATAATCTATATAAAATAAAGCCGAAGTAATGAGCAAAGGGAAAAAGCGTTCACTCCTGTCTTTCATTTCTACCGTACTTACCATCCTGGTATAAATAAAAACAGGGATCAGACTCAGGGGCAACAAAAATGTACCAACAGCCACAATCAGGAAAATGATACGTTCGGCTTCAGTAGAAAGCATGGAAACATAAGTACCTGAATTATAAATCATCAACAAACCCAACGAAGGCATCACTAAAGGGTGAAATACGACTGAAAGAATCTTAGAAATAGTTTTTACCATATATGTTTTAAAAATTTACAGTCCAAATAATTTTGCATAATCCTGACCAAATTAAACCTAAAGGATTCTTTCATAAAGATAAATGTTACAGTCTATATTTCTTCAAGAGTTAAACAGACCCTTTCAAATTTCTATAATCCATGAAATCATAATACAAACCCAATCTTTAAGATACAACTAAACCAAATCATCAATTTTAGAATTTCTGTTTTCTAAACATTCAGAG